>JAFGWW010000476.1 GCA_016936955.1 Planctomycetota bacterium
ATACGAGGCATGCTCAAGATCGCTTTCGTAGGAAAGCGTAACGTGGGCAAGTCAACAATCATCAACTACCTGTCCGGCGACCAGCGCGTAATCGTTTCGGATACCCCGGGAACAACCCGCGACGCACTCGACATCATTGTCAAGCCAGAGGGACAGGAGCCCTTTGTTGCCATCGATACGGCCGGAATGCGAAAACGTGGCCAGATGGCCGACATCATGGAATTTTTCGGCCACGTCCGCACGGAACGCGCCATCCGCCGCGCCGATGTTGTCATGCTGATGCTCGACGCGGGAACAGATATTTCAAAGGTCGACAAGCGTCTCGGCGCCCTAATTGTCGAAGAATGCAAGCCCTGTATCGTAGTGCTGAATAAATGGGATCTTGCGATCGAGCAGAATCCGGGGCTGACAATCGAAGCGTTCAATGAATATATCAGCGACCGCCTGCCGGGGCTGTGGTTCTGCCGGATCATCGGTATCAGTGCACTGGAAGGCATCAACGTCTGGAGCCTTATCGACTCCGCCCGCGAACTTGCGAATCTCGCCTCCGTAAAGGCGGGAACCGGCGCTATCAACTCCGCCATCGCCTCCGCCCAGAAAAAGCGCCGTCCAAAACCGCTCCACGGCAAGGTCGGTAAAATCTATTACGCCACCCAAGTCGAGGTTTCGCCGCCCACCTTCCTGCTCTTCTGCAACAACCCGAAGTTTTTCGACAAGAACTACATGCGCTTTATCGAAGGCCACATGCGCGACGCCCTTGGCTATCACGAAGTACCGCTCAAGTTGATCCTCAAAACCTCTGGAGAAAAGGAAGTCGGACGCTATACGCCATGAAGGACCGGTCGGCCGTAATTATAGTCAGAGATGAAAAACTTTTGCTCCTCCACCGGACAAAAGGCAATAATAAGTACTACTCAATCCCCGGGGGGCGCGTTGAAGCCCACAAAGACGAGACCCCCGAGCAGACCGCAATCCGCGAGATCAGAGAAGAGACCACACTTTGCATTTCCGGGCTACACGAGCTTTGCAGGTTTGAAAATCAGGATCGGATGGAGTTTTATTTCATAGCAGAAAAGGCCACCGGTGATGCGGTAATGTCCGGCCCAGAACTTGCCAAGGCAACAACGCAGAATCGCTATAAGCTCGAATGGGTTCCCTTGCCGAAGGTGCGCAAGATAAAGCTTCTTCCCGAAAAGATAAAAGAAATCATCACAGACATGATGGACGACGGTAAGGGCTAGAATCCGTCACTTCCCTTATTTTCAACCGCCTCGCCCCGATTTGTTCCGCCGTAGGGCTTATAGGGGCTAAGCTTCAGAATCTGTTTTTTCCACTCTGCTTCCCAATCCTCAAGTTTTTTCCCGCGACCGACAACGATGCGTTCGAATTCGCTAAGGCTGCTGTCTCCGATATGGGCAACCCAGTCGATCATGAAAGCGTCGTTAAGTTTTCCGCCAGTCATGAATTTTTTCACAAAATCATTCGCCGGTAATTTGAAAAATCCTTTACTCGCGCTGTCGATGTATTGCGAGAGCTTTTTCCTGGCCTGCTCCCGTTTATCCACATCCCAGTTGTGGCGCATCGAATATACAAGCCCCCACGCAACGGCGTAATGCTCGGCCGAGAAGGGCTGGCCAAATCTACGCGATAGCACCTCCCTGAGAGGAGGCATGACCTTGCGCTTTATCATCAGCTGCAACTGGTAAAGCCGTCCGGGATTCACCTTGCCTATCTCGATAGTCTCGCCGTCGTAATCGGCAGTCTCCATATAAGTGGCAAGCCCCTCGTTGAGCCAGATCGGAACGCTTGGGAGAACGTGGAGTTCGGCGGGCACAATCGACTTGAGCTGGAAGGGAACCTTGTAGTCGATAACGTCATGCACAAACTGATGGGTCCCCTCATGGAACAGGGTCTTCACCGGGTGTTGCCCGTTAATATTGACATATGGAATGTGAATGGCGCCGTTCCCGTGAGTGGTGTAAAACCCGCCAGTCACCCCGGATTGGAATCCATACTTGTTGGCAATCTCATCGTATTCCTGACGCGAAGAATAGGCATTCACCGTCATGCGCGGAATGCGCGCGAATTGGGCACCGAAGATATCCTTGTAGCGCAGGAAAAGCATCTCCATGACATCGGAGATAAATTTCCCGGCATTATATGTGGTGTTTGTTACGACTGTATAGTGAAGAGAATTGACTTTATAAGCATTCTTCCAGTCACGCTTCGGCCACTCTGGTATTTCGCTCCGCTTCTCGAATTCTTCCCGGTTCTTCTCCGCCTGCCTCGAATCCATGCAACGTGCAATCGGCGCCACATAGAAAAGCGCCAGAAGCAAGATAGCCGTCAGTGGAAGAATTCTTCGGAACATAAGGGACTCCGAGGCCGATAGCATGATTAAAGGTTGATCCCTAATCGTTATACTAAAGGATGCCGTCCATGTTTATGCCAAAGCTCGAAGGATCAATACCGCCGGTCAACTCGCGAATGCTCTCGGTCTTCAACTCCTCGGCTTTCTTTCTTGTGTTATTCACGGCCGCAACAATCAGGTCGGCCAGCATCTCGGGATCCTCAGGATCGATAACGCCTTTTTCTATGTCAAGTCCGAGAAGTTCCCCCGCCCCGTTCATGCGGACCTTTACCATCCCGGCCCCGGCGTCACCCTCGACTATCTTGCTCTTCATGCTTTCCTGAATATCTTTCATGCGGGAACTCATGCCCTGCACTTGCTTCATTATATCACCGATGTTGAAGTCCATCAAAAGCCATCCTCTGTTTATGGTAAAAAATTACGCAGTAAAGCCGATTTTATCGAAAAACTGCTCCATTTTCTGAAGCGTATCGGCGTAGGCGTTTTCAAACTTACCTGCATTGAAAAAACCGTGCCCCGCCCCTTCAAACTCCACAAGATCGGCATCAACGCCATAATCCTGCAACACACTACAGAATCTCTGGGCACCGACAATGGGAGCTGTGTCGTCCTCAGTGCCGTGGAATATTATTGTTGCAGGCATGTTTTCATGCAGATTGTGAAGGGGAGAGAGGCTTCTCCAGTCTGCCCCCAATTTCCTTGCTCCTCCTTCCCAGCCATAGCCGGGCTCGAGGTCGATCACGGGATTGAAAAGCACAAGCGCATCCGCTTTGCATGATACGGAGACATCTTCCCCCTGCTCGTCAAACCCATCAAAA
>JAFGWW010000477.1 GCA_016936955.1 Planctomycetota bacterium
GGCCGGACTAGACCTTACCCTCTCGCCCGACGCCATCAATGCGCTAGTCATGCATCAGGCTCCGGGCGACGGCAACCCAACTCCCGGGACTGCCGCCTTTATTGAAACCCATATGGGCGACAGGCTGGCCGTTGTCCATGATCCTGATTTTTCGATTAATGCGGCTTTGCCATGGGGTGCGGTAGACCTCAAGCAGGACGCGATCCAGTCGCTCAAATATGTGCGCGAGCAGCAGCCCGCCTACCGCCTTATCCTTAACGATGGCAGCGAGCTTACCGTCATCCTTCAAGGCGGGGAGATGAAGATCAAGACAATCCGCTTCGGTACGGCGCAGATTTATCCGCAGGCCATATCCTGCCTGTTGCAGATTGAAAAACCGGTGTTGCCCGAGGTGAAGGCGGGGACGCAGGAACAGCCAGAAAAAACGCCTGCCGAAGGCGGCGAGGATGTGGCTGAGAAGTTGAAGAAAAAAGTATCGCTTAAATACGAGGAGGTGCCATTCGCCGAGGTCTTGAATGACCTTCGGGATAAGAGCGGCGTAAAGATGATTATGGATTCAAAAAGCTTGACCAAGAAGGATATCGAAAAGCGCGAAATTACGCTTGAGGTCAGCGACATGCCCGTGGAGAAGGCCATCACCTGGATCAGCGAGTTGAGCGACGTAAAGTTCAAGCTCGTAGGCGACAAGGTTGTATTTTACAATCCCGACGTGGAGAAGGAAGAAGGGCCGAATGATGATGAGGTTGAGGTCGGGATCGAGAGCCCCCATCTCATCCTCGCGGCCGACAATATCATGGTCGGGGCGTTCGCCGTTGACGAACTCAAGATCGTCTCAGTCTCCGGCGCCATGCCGGTGAAGACGGATATGATTGCGCGCATCGACCGTTGTGAGGATGACGACGCCGAGATCTGGCCTTTTGTTATCGATCTGCGCGAAGGCGGTAGCCTCAAGGGGAGGTTTGCCGAGAAGGTTATACGGGTCAACGCATGCGGCGGTTCCTTCTATATTCCGGTCGAGCATTTGGTGAGTTATATCTCGCCGATGGCTGGTGAAAAACGAGGCGGGAAGCAGAAGGAAGATGTGGAGGATGAAGTTGCCGAAGACGGTGGCAACAAGGCAAAGCCCGGAAGTGTCCTGAAAATTGAGGCTAAAGCCAATCAGATAAAAGCAAACAGGCGTGTTGTTCATTGACAATATAAAGTCGTCCGCCTGCATTGCGCGCAGGGATCGAATGCAAACTTTATTCGGGGGTGGAAATGCTGCAGTCTTATAAATCAGTCATGATAAATTATGGTAAGAGCCAGCTGGCGGTGGCGTCCGCGCTTTTTGTCGCCTTGAGTGTATTCTGCGCATTCACCGCAAGCGGGGCGGGGAAGACGGAGAAGCTGGTTCCCGCCAATTTCAATCCGGTCAACGATTCCCTTGGTTACAGCTGGAATCTAAATAACAACGGCTCGATCATAAGCGGCACGAATTACGCATTCAGTAACGCAATGCAGTTGCAGGTGAATAATAACCACTTCTATTCCCAGCAGCCGCAGATGCTCGCCGACGGCAGTGAGTTTATCCTTACCGGACAAGTTAACGGGATCATGATTACGCGCAGGATCATGATCGACAAGAAAGCCGGCACCGTTCGCTGGGTCGATGTTTTCGAAAACCCCACAGGCGCGCCGATGAGTATGATGGTAAAATATTATTCCGGCTTCAACGGGCGCTACCAGAGCATGGTCTCCGACCAGGGCACAAACCAGCCCAATACCCTCAGCAACAAGGAAGAGGGCTTCTTCGTTTATCAGATGCCGAACAATAATCGTCCATCCTCCCTCTTCTGGTTCGGCTCGGCCAAGAGTAAACTCAAACCGACCATCATGAGCAGCAACCAGTATGATGTGCAGGTCGATTACAACCTGAGCATACCGGCGGGCAAGAGCGCAGCCCTTATTGTCGGCCTTGCCCAGCGCAACGCCGCCATGGTCCCTTCCGGCAAGCAGCTTGATAAACTATTCAAGCCCTTCCATTCCAGAAAATTCACCAAAGGCATACCCACGGGCATACTCCGCTCGATAGCCAACCATCGCGGCGGCGGTGGTGCTACTGCACTTGACCTCTCACTCGACAAACTTCTGGAAGGCTTGGGCGTGACCCGCGGAAAGAGCGATATCCTTGCCGTTGGCGAGGAGACGCGCCTGCACGGTACGGCTTCGTGCGTGAATGCATCTCTCGAAACCGCTTACGGAACTTTCAGTGTGCCTTTCGAAAAAATCGCGGCCATTATCGGCGGCAGGCTTACCGGTGGATCGGTCCGCATCTTTCTTCGCGACGGACAGGCTTACGTCGGGGGTATGACTACTGAAGGCTTCAAGTTCGCCACCACCTCCGGCCTGTCCATGAACCTTGACCCGAAAACCCTAGATCGCATCGTCATGCGCGCCTCGCCCGAGGACGGCGTGCCGCCGGTCAATGTCACGGCTTTTATCGAAACCTTCGAGGGCGACCGCATCGCCCTTGCGGAGAACAACGATCTTGTCTTCCTTTTCGTAACCCCATGGGGGCCGTATAACGTTCCCCTTCGCGACCTTCAGGTTTTGAGAATGCCGGAAGACAACCGCCCCGGTTGCAGGGTTACGCTCAAAAACGGGAGCCGTTTCTTCGCCTTCCCCGGCTCCGAGCCGATCAAGGTCAAGACCGCGAATTTCGGGATCCGTGAATTCCACCTCACCGGCATCCGTTCCATAACTACGGTTGGCGGCAAAGTCGACGAGGAGGGGCCGGGCGATATTTCCGAGCCCCACGTCTCGCTCATCGGCGAGAATGTTTTTGTCGGGCGCGTCGACCAGCCGGAGATCAACTTTGTGGTTGGCGGCGAGCTTATCCCCCTTACTCCGGGACAGATCCGCACCCTGCACAATATGGCCGAGGGCGACCAGACCGATCCCGGTGAGGCTGTTATTTATCAGGCTGAACTCTGGGGAGGTGGTGCGGTGAGCGGTGAACTGCGTGAACCCACCCTCCCGGTACGCGCGGGCGGGCATCTCTTCCGCATTCCTGTGCGCGATATTATCGAGGTCGTGGTTCCGAATCCGCATGTGCCGGAAGAACTCCGCATGAAGATCGCGGCATTCATCCGTGAGCTCGGCTCTCCCGAATGGGAAATCCGTGAGAGTGCAAACCAGTCTCTCGCCGAACTCGGGTTCATGGCCAAGGTGCAGCTTGAAGAAGCGCGCAACCAGACCACCGACCCCGAGGTCAAACGCAGGGTTGAGGCCCTTCTTGAGGAAATGGAATAAGGCATGAAATTTCGCGACGCAGCCAGAATACTGAGGAGCAGGTGGTTTGTCTGCAGGCTGATGGATGCCATCGGCCGCGCCCTCGCGCCGTTCTCGGTGTTTGTCGTTGTTGCGCTATTTCTGTGCAGCCACTTCGGTGTGCGCATGCCATACGGCGGCGTGGCTCTTGCCCTCCATCTGGTATTTATTGCAGCTCTTGCCTTGCGGCTTTATCTGCGCAGACCAGATTATGTCTCGGTCATGGCTTTATGGGACGAGATCTGCGGGCGCAAGGAGGTCTTCGTCTCCGCCCTCGTTTTCGAGGAGGATGGGGCGGCGCGCGAGGGCGAGCGGCTTCACATTGCGAAGGCCGCACGCGAGCTTGATTCCGAACTGGCCAAGCTCGGTTCACAGATGCCCGTGCGCATGCCATACCACGCTTTCGCACTGGCCGCAATCGTCGTCACCTTTTCCTTTACACAGTATCTTACCCCCCTGATTCCGCAGGACGAACTTCCTCTCGACGAACTTGCGCGGCAGGAGGCGATGAAAGAAGGCAAGTCTCTCGCCAAGAAAGCCAAGGGCCTTGATGAGCTCAAGGAACTTGACGACGAGAAGAAGGAAGATATCGACAAGCTTCAGAAATTGATTGAAGAAACGGCGAAGAAGATCGAGAAGCTGGAGAAAAACACGCCCCGTGACGTTCTTGAAGAGCTTGAGAACATGGCACGCGAAGCAGAGAAGCTTGCCGATGGGTTTGCCGATTCGGAAGGCGGTGGCCTCTCGTCCGATATGATTGCCGAGATGGAGCGCCACGCAGATACCGCCGCCCTCGCCGCCGCGCTGCGGGCGAAGGATCTGGAGAAGACGGAAACCGAAGCGAGCAAGATAGCCGACAAGCTTGAGGGTGACAGCATGAATATGGAGCAGGAAGAACGCCTGCGCCGCGCCCTGCGCAGCTCTCTCGACAAGGCCAATGACGAGGACAAGAAAAGCGTTCCTTACAAACACATGGATGATGCGCTCAAACATCTGAACAAGAGCCGCCAGCATCACGCGAAAAACGAGAAGGAAGACGCGAAGAAAGAACGTCAGCTTGCGGGCAAGGATTTCCGCAATATGCAAAACCAGTACAAGACTGCGGCTCAGCGCAAGAAAGCTCTCAAACGTCTTCAGCGTCTTGCACAGGCCCTTCGTAAATCCGGCTCGAATATTGCGGGTAATAAAAACTCCGGGTTGAAGCGACTGGCGAAACTCGGCAAGAGCGGTTCGGGGCAGAGCCAGTCAGGCTCGCAGCGGAGGTTGGTTCGGAATATGCCGCTCAAGGGACTTAACAATCTGCGCGGCTTGCAGAGCGGAAAATACGGAAGCGGTAAAATGCCGACCTCCAGCGGTTTGAGCAAAGCCCCCACGAGCGGCGGCATGCCTGTTCCCGGGACCGGTTCTGGCAGCGGCATGGGCAATACCCCGATCCCCGGCGCGGGCAACCAGCCCGGCGGCTCCGGCGGCGCACCCGTACCCGGTGCGGGCCAGGGAGCAGGAAAAGGTAACGGCGCGGGGCAGGGCGGGCTTCAGGCCGGTACCGGCACCGCCCCCTACGGCACCACCAAAACCAACCCGTATAAAACCGATAAGACCGGCGTTGTTGCCGGCAAGACCGGTGAAGGCCCTGCGATGGTGCGCACCGTCGAGGGTGGCAAGCATGAAGAGGATAGCGTTCGCGGCAGTAATACCCTTACAGCTAATTTTATCAACGCCGAGGAGGAGGCGCTCAGCGACGAGCAGCTCCCCCTTTCCCGCCGCGAGCAGGTATTGAAATATTTTGGCGCCCTGCGCAAGCAGGTCACGGACGAGCAAGGAGAAGATAAATGACTGTACAGCAGGCCGATTCCCTCGAGGCCAGAATGGACGAATTCAGAAGCCGGTTTGGCGATCTCAAGGCAGAGATCCAGAAGGCGATCGTCGGGCATGAGCAGCTGATCAACGACACCCTGATCGCCATTTTCTCGCAGGGGCATGTGCTTCTTGAAGGTGTGCCGGGACTTGGCAAGACCTATCTGGTCAACGTCATCTCCAGTGTTCTTGGCCTGACCTCGGGACGCGTGCAGTGTACGCCTGACCTGATGCCTGCGGATATTCTCGGAACCCATATCGTCAGCGAAGACGCCAGCGGCAGGCGTTCATTCCGCTTTGAAAAAGGCCCGGTCTTCAAGCACCTTCTGCTTGTGGACGAGATCAACCGCTCCACCCCGAAAACGCAGGCTGCGTTGCTTGAGGTCATGCAGGAGCGCGGTGTGACGGCAGGAGGTGAACGCTTCACCCTTCCTGAACCCTTCTTCGTTCTCGCCACCCAGAACCCTCTTGAGATGGAGGGAACTTATCCGCTTCCAGAAGCGCAGCTTGACCGTTTCTTTTTCAAGCTCAGGGTAAGTTTTCCCAATGCGGAGGAGCTTGTCGAGATATCAAACCGCACCACAAGGTTTGAGCAGCCGGAACTCAGGCGCATACTTACGGGCGAGGACATTCAGGAGTTCCAGAAAATCCTCACCCATGTGCCGATTGCCGATCCGCTTACCCATTACGCTGCACGCATAATTCTGGCCACCCATTCCGAAAACGACGGCGTGCCCGCTGGGGTCAAGCGCTTTGTCTCGTACGGAGCCAGCCCGCGCGGAATGCAGGCGCTGGTGAGGGGTGCGAAGGTTCGCTGCCTTCTCGACGGCCGTAGCGCGGTATCGATTGAGGATATCCAGTCGATTGCCAAGGAGGCCTTGCGCCACAGGATTATCCTCAACTTCGAGGGCGACGCCGAGAATATTGATGTGGACAACCTGATCGAGGACATCATAAAAACCGTCCCCACCCCGGCAAAGGGAGCCGCATGAAATCAAATCCAGGGGCGGCCATGATGCAACTGCTGGCTGTTATTATCGCAGTATGTTCCTCTCTGTCCTTCGCGGCGGAGAACGAGAAGGCGAGCGTGGAGGAACGCTCTCTCGCCCTGCGTACCGCGCTGCACGGTGATGCTTCTCTCACCGCCCCGCTGGAGCATCTGGTAAAGCTTTACCGCGAGAATAACCGTCTGCCCGAGCTGATCCAGATGTATCGCGGCCACCTCGCCCAGTATCCCGGCGACATGGGCGCCCGCATCGTTCTGATCCGTATCCTCGCCGCCACCGGAAACACCGATGCCCTCGATATGGCGCGCGATGCGGTCAAGCAGTTCCCCGATTCGCCTTATCTCAATTACCTTCTCTATACCCTTTTGAAAAAATCGCACGACCCCGCTTATCTTGAAATTCTTGATCATGCGGTTAAGCTCGAGACCAATCAGACCCGCAAGAAAAACTGGTTGGAAGAACTTCTTCCCGAAGCGATTCATATGGACAGGGCCGATATGGCCGAAGCGCATCTCAAGTCCCTCCTCGAGGCTGGGGCGGGTGCTGAGGAATGCGTCGAGGTGGCGCGGAAGATGCTCAAGTACGGCATGAATTCCCTCGCTATCAAGGCGCTGGAAAAAGCGGCGTCCCTCAACCCTCAGCCCGAGGTTTCCGTGGAGATCGAGCTTATCGAAGCAAAGGCACGGGCACTGTCGGGGGAGAAGGAGAAGGCGGAGGCGATTCTGGACGGGTTGCTCGGGAAGGTCACGGTCGATTACTGGCGCCGCGACGAGATCCTGCGCCAGCGCGTAGCTCTGGCCACTACTGGTGAGGAACGGGAGGCTATCCTCGCCGGCGCGAGGGCAAAGGCTGCCGAGAATCCGCAGGATGAAGTTGCCATAATCGACCTTGCCCGTATTCAAGCCGCTTTCGAGTTCCGGCGCGACGCGCTCAATACTCTTCTTGAAGGGTCAAAACGCCTGCCCGATTCGGTGCGCATCGAGGCGGCGGTTCTAGAGATGTATGACCGCCTGCGCGACGAGGCGGGGCGCGAGAAGTTTCTTGCCGATCGTATCAAGGCCATGCCTGACCGTTCGGATCTTGTCCTCGCCCATGTGAAGACCCTCTTTATTCTGGGGCGCAAGGATGAGGCTTTCGGCGAATTCAAGAAAATGACTGTCGCCCTTGCCGAAGGGGATCGTTTGGCGCAGAAACTCGAACTTGCGCGGTTTCTCCGCCGCTCCAATCTCTCCTCCGAGGCGGTGGTGCTGTTCGAGGAGCTCGCCAAGGATAATCCCCAGATGCTGAGCGTGCGCCGCGAGCTTGCCGAAATTTATGTTGTCCTTGGCGACAAACAGCGCGCCCGCAAACTCTTCTCCGAAGGCATGCCAGAAGACGCGCCGATCGAGAATCTCTTCGATGCTGTTCAGTTCATGATCGAGCAGGAGCTGTATCTCGAGGCGAGGAACGTTCTTCTTGCCCGCGCGGAGATAGAGAAAACCAATATCGAATTGCGCATGCTCCTTGTCGATATCTCTCGTCGTCTTGGCGATTTCCGCGACGGGGAAAAGTTTATCAACGAGGCCAGGGCTCTGACCGACACCTCCGCCCGTTACCGTCTGTGGCTTGAAGGCGCAACCGCGTTTTACGAAACCTTCGAGGGGCTGGACAAGTTCTTTGAAGAGGAGCGCGCCCGCGTTGAGACCGAGAGGGGCGAGGGGTGGGATGAGACGAAGATTGAGCGGATGCTGATCTTTGCCGAAGCCATGACCCAGGACGGTGACCGGGATCTGATAATGGGAATGATCGGCACCGAGCTCGAGGCCGATCCGCCGGCTAAAATCAGGGCAGTGCTGCGCCGCAAACTTATCGCTATTGCCGGTAAAGGCATGGGCGGCGATGATATTGTCGAAACCCAGCTCATCGAGTTGGCCAAAGACGATCCTTCAGCTCTTAATGAGGTCAATGCCCGTCTTGCTGTGATCTATTTCCGGCGCAACCAGTATGACATGTATCAGAAATTGCTTGAGCAGATTGATCCCGAAACGCTCAACGATCCGGCCCTGCTTACCGAACTCGGCAACCTGTACAAAAACGCCGGACGCCTTGACCTTTACAAAAAGATGCTGGGGCGGATCACCGAACTCGACCCGACCAACCGCAATAACTGGGAGGCGTGGATAGGGACACTTGCCGCCAGCGGTGACGAGGATAAGTTCCGCATGGTTCTGCGAAAGCTTATCGCCGGGGTGGACAGAATGCCTCTGGCTGATGATACCATCGACCTGCTCCGCAACCAGTTGTGCGAATCATACTGGCGCTCCATCGCCGCGAAAATGGCACAGGGTGACAAGTTGGCTCTGGGCGAAGCACTGAGCCTTGTTGACGGGGCGGAGCGTTGTGTCGGTACTTTTGAGGATGCTTTATGGGTTGTCTATGTCAGGGCTTCTCTGCTTAGCGGCCTCGGACGCGAAAAAGCATGTAGCGAGAGCGTGGAGGAGTTCATGTCCCTCTCCGACCGCGTGGTTGTGGAAAAACTGAAAGCTGCCTCTGCCGCCGAAGAGGAGGATAATGACGAGGACGTTGAGGAGGCGGATGCGGCGGATGAAACGGATAACGCCCGCCCCGGCGATCCTGATATCGATTTCCCCGACGGTTTTACCATGAAGATGAGCGCGGTCCGGAAAAATATAACCGAACTCTCCCGTACTCTCTATCCTCGCCCATCAATGGAGAACAAGGCCCCTGTACCGCCATACCGGGTCAAGTGGGCTTTCGATACCATTAACGGCGCCAACATCACATCTTTCTGCGAAATCGGCGACGGAAAACTTCTGGTCTCCGATGCGGGTGGCACGGTTTACTGTGTTGACAGCAAGACCGGCAAGCTTCTCTGGCAGAGGGATAATTGCGTCGACCGGCAGGCTTCGGCCAATGCAGCCATGAACGGCTCCACCTATTATCGCGGTGGCCGCGTGTATCATAGAAGACGTATTTCTTACAACCAATCTTTTTCGCAGAACATGTCGGTAAGTTGTCCCGCCTCCGATGGTGCGGGCAGGGTCATCATTTCACGCGGCGGAGAGGTTGAATGCATCTCCACGGCGAACGGTGCGACCATCTGGAAAACAGAAATGGCCGATTCGGCGGTTGCTGCCCCGAATCCTGCCTACTCTGGCCAGCCCGTTGCCATGTCAAGGTCGGAAGCCTTCATAAATGGCGATTCCGTTGTGGTGTTCAATTCCGCTGCCGAGTCCAGTGTGTCGAGCTTCTCTCTTGAAACAGGGAAGCTGCTCTGGACAACGTCACTGCCGGGCTTTGTGGATATGAATAATCAGGGCAAGATGACGGGTGCCGAACTTGACGGCAACGACCTTCTTGTCTTTGGCGGCAACAAGGTTGTCGATGTCGACGTCCGCAGCGGAGATATCCTGTGGCAGGTCGACCCGAACCGGCAGAGCAGCCTGCCGCTGAAGCTTAAGGAAGCCAGTTCTGTCAATATGCCTGGCGTTCCCGCTTTGTCCTCATTGCCTGTTATGGGGGGCGTGTTTGGAGGAGTCCGCAGTCGTGGCTATTATAGTCAGGGTAATGCGTATGTTAACTATCTTTCAGATCGCAGCAATAACTGGCAGGCGGCAAACATCATGCGTGGCGGCAGCGTGATTTTGTCATCTCCCCTTACCGTGTGGACGAATGAATGGGGGCGCAAAAGAGTGTGTCTGTACCGGGACAATATTCTGCTGCTCGGACAGTCGTCTACCTACGTAATGAGCCGCCGCCTTCCGCTTATCGGCAAACAGGTAAGCGTTAGCGGTACTTTCCTCGGAATTGCGGGCAATCGCGCATGTTTCCTCAACAACAGTACGGTAGTGCTGGTCGATCTCAAGAGTCTGTCGGTGAGCAGTGTCAGCGTGAATGAGTCAGTCCCGACCCCGAATACGTTAGCCCACGGATGCACTGACGGACTTTTGGCTTACGTGGCTGGGGAGGGCGGCATAACCTGTATCAACGCGCGTACCTCGCAGATTGCATTCTTCGCCCCGTGGCCAGAGGCGCTTACGGGGGGAGAGGGTGAAGGCGAAACCGATGATGGTGAAGCTGCCTCCGAGCCGGGTCCGGCTCCTAACGGTTACCTGTCCGGAGTGCAGATTGATATGCCGGGCGGAGGCGGTGGAATATCCAATGTCTCCTACGTTCCCGACGGTATGATGATTAACCTGTATCAGGGCGGGAGCAGCTTTGTTCCCATGGTTGCGGGTGTTGGTGATGGCGTGCTTTATGTGAATTTCGATTCCAATACGCTGGTTGCCCTTGTCAGCGGCGAAAAATTTATAATACCTGGCATCATGGATATGCGATGAGTGTAGATAACGAACTTTTCGATCCCGAATTTCTCGGTCGTCTGCGGGCGCTCTTTTTCAAGCTGCGCCGGCGTCGGCAGATGAAGAAGAAGGGGATACAGCAGACCCCCACCGCTGGTTTTACCCGGGAGTTCAAGGACCACCGTCACTACACCCCCGGCGACGATTTCCGCGGGATTGACTGGCGTCTTTACGCCCGGCTTGAAAAGATGTTTATCCGCATTTTCGAGGAGGTGCAGGAGTACCACGTTTATATCCTCGTCGATACCAGCGAGTCGATGATCAAGCCCTACCCTGAGAAAAGGGTTCTCGGCCTCCGCCTTGCCGTCGCGCTCGCGTATCTCGGCCTTATCAGCCAGCACCGCGTATCCGTCTTCACCTTCTCCGACGACATGCGTCGTGAAACCCCGCCGCTCAAGGGGCAGGGGCATATCCACTCGATTCTGAAACAGCTTGCGGGAACCAAGTTCGAGGGTGTCACCAATCTTCAGCACAGCCTCCGCAGTTTTCGCCCCGGGCGGGACCGGAAAGGCGTGCTGTTCCTTATCTCCGATCTTTTCGGGCGCTCGCCTGAGCTTTCGCAGGAAGCTCTCCTCGACGCCGCTGCGTGGCCGGTGGAGAGCCATGTAATCCACGTTCTCCATCCCGACGAGATGCGCCCCAACCTTGAGGGAGAGTTGCAGCTTCAGGATGTCGAGACCGGCGAGGTGCGGCGTATGTGGCTCACCAAACGCGAGATGGAGCGTTACGCCAAAGAGTTCGATGCATATGTGGAGGGCTTGCAGCGCGAGTGCCTCCGCAGGCAGATGGATTACGTTTACTGGAAGACAGACCATTCCTTTGAAGAGATGTTTGTGGAGCTCCTTTCCCGCGGCAGCTCTCTGGCGGGGGCGTAAGGCATGAGATTTCTCAGCCCCGAGTATATCCCCTTCGCTCTGCTTGCCGCTCTGGCGCTGGCGCTGTATCTCTTCCGGCGCAGGCCGAAGCGCATTGTTGTCAGCACCCTTCCGTTCTTCAAGTCTCTCGCGAAAGAGCATCAGGAAGCCGCGTGGTTGCGGTGGCTCAAGCGTATCCTGTCTTTTCTCATGAGCGCGGCAATCATCCTCTTTGCCGTCGGTTCTCTTGCCCGCCTCGTAATCTCCCCGCCCGCGGGCGAGGTCAGCACCGTGGTGATTCTTGTAGACCGTTCCGCCTCGATGGGGGTTGAGCTGCCCGGAGGCGGTAAACGTATTGATGAAAATATGAAAATAGTGCGTAACCGCTTGGCGGGACTGCCCGGCGGGGTTGGCGTTATGGTCATGGCTTACGACCGCCAGCCCGAGGTCATCCTTCCCCGCACCCACGACCGCCGCGAGATCACGCGCGCCCTGGTCTCGATCACCGTCCGCCCCGTGGAGGGCGAGAGTGCGGCAGCTCTGAAGCAAGCCGAGGTTTACGCCGCCCTTGACAAACCGGCCGTGATCTGGCATGTAACGGATTCGATAAAGCATTCCGGCAAGAGCGCGGATGACAGTGATGTCACGGTTCCTGAAAAGGGGATTGAGATAAGCGACATCATCATCCCGGCCAATGGGCTTGCAAACGTCGGCATCAGCGCCTTTTCGATTCGCCCCCTGCCGCTGGAGAACAGGCGCTACGAGATTTTCGTCCAGGTTCACGGCACCTCTCCGGAAAGCCGTGAGGCAACCTTGGACATGAAACTCGACGGCAAACTTGTGCAGCTTCGCAAGTTTTCCATTACTTCTGAGACGCGGGAGCGTTTCCTGATTCCCGTCGAGGCGGGGGAGGGCGAGACTGTTACCCTTCAGCTCAGAATGGATGGCGATGCTCTCATGACCGACAACAGCGTAATCGCCCGCGTCCCGTCCCCGAGCCCGATCCGCCTTCTGTGGGTGAGCGAAAACAAGAGCCCCTTCACGCAGCTTGCCCTCTCTTCACTTGGTGAGGATGTTACCGCATACGCGGCCACGCCTTCGGAATGGCCGCTCAAGGATGATTTTGACGTTGTTATTTTCGACGGCTGGCTTCCCGAGAGGTGGCCTGTCGGCGGTTCGTATATTGCTATCAGCCCACCGTCATCCTCCGGCCCCGTTCATGCCCTAGCCGTCAAGAGCGGCGGAATTCCGCTTAATACTCTGCGCGTTACCGACGATTCACACCCGATTCTTTATGGTGTAGCCAACCGCCGGGTCTCGCTTACCCAGACCTCCGTGCTTGAGGCAACCGGTTCGATCCAGCCTTTGTGGATCGGCTCGGCTGGCCCTATCCTTCTTGCGGGCGAGCAGAACGGGCAGCGTATTGTCGTCATGGGGTTCGATCCCGACAGGTCTGACCGTCTGCCCCTCATGGCCTCCTACCCGCTCCTTATCGGCAACGCCATATACTGGAGTGCCCGCCCCTCAATCGAGGCGCGCGGGATCAAGTGCATGAAAACCGGCGATATTATCCCGGTGGGTGGGAGTGCGATGCGCTGGACCGTCCTCTCCGGGAATGAATTCAAAAACGAAGACCAACCGTTGAAGGGCAGGTGGGTGAGCCTCGACAGGGTCGGCATCTGGGAGACGGAGGACGGGAAAAGCGGAAGCGCAGCCCTCTTCTCCTCCACTGAAACCATGCTCGGATCGGACGACGGCGCGGCTGTGCCCGACGCCTCCGCCGCGTCCGAGGTGAAGACCGGGTTTATCAGCGGCGACCTGCGGGGAAAGCTTCTCTGGGGAATTCTTATTATCCTTGTCGTGGAGTGTTATCTCTTCCACCGCAAGGCTGTTTACTGATCAGGCAGGGATAAATTTTGGACTGGGAATATCCGCTAATTCTGCTCGCGCTTCCTCTTGTTCTGCCGCTCATGTGGTGGTGGAGCGAGCGGTCGGTGCACCCTATGGGGAACTCGCGCAAGCGTGCCCTCCTGATTGTCCGCGCGGTAATCTTTTCTCTCGCCGTAATCTGCCTCGCCGGACCTGCGATAAGAAAATCCAGCCAGGACGAGGCGGTTATCTTTATTGTTGACTATTCCGAAAGCCTAGGTGAAAAGGGCATCTCTGCCGCTCTTAAAAAAGCTGTCGATATCGCCTCTACCCTTCCTTCCGGTGCCAACGTAGGTTTTGTGGCGGCCGGATCCAAGGGCGTGGTTCTTGTCGAACCATCCGTACATTGGGAGCCGCCTGTCTTCGATGGAAAAATAATGCATGACATCGGCTCGCAGACCGACATCGCCGAAGCTCTCTCCCTTGCAAGCGGCCTTTTCCCTGCCGGTATGGCGCGGAGGGTGGTTATCGTTTCCGACGGCGTGCAGACCCGTGGCGACCTTGCATTCGCCGCCCAGTATGCTTCGGTTGCCGATATCGTGGTCGACTGCGCGCCGATTGCTGGTGTTGCCCGCCCGGACGCGCGCGTCATAAAAATAACCCCGAGCCGCAGCCGTTCCCACGAAGGCGCAACCATCTCCCTCTCCACTGAGATCGAGAGCTCCATCAACGGCGAAGGCGTGCTTCGCCTCTTTGAAAATGGTATTGAGGTCGACCGCGCCGATGTGAGCCTCAAGACCGGAGAGGTAAAGACCGTCGATTTCAAGCGTACTCCGGATCAGCGTAATCTTTATACATACCGCGTCCGCCTTGAAGGCTTTGATGGCGACAGCATTCCCGACAATAACGAAAGCATGACCCTTGTCGATGTTCGCGGCCGCCCTGTTCTTCTTTATATCGAAGGCGAACCGGGTGAGGCCCATTATCTCGCCGAGGCGATGGGGGAGGAGGGGATCCTTCTCGAATCCCGCCCGCCCGAGGCAATCCCCCAGACTATCGAGGCGTTGGGCGGATATGACGGGATTATATTCTCCGATATCCCCGCCCATCTGGTAAGCACCGACACCATGAACCTCATCCGCGATTACGTGGAGCAGCTTGGCGGCGGCTTCATGATGATCGGCGGAAAGAACAGCTTCGGCGTGGGCGGCTATTACCGCACGCCTATCGAAGATATCCTGCCAGTAAAAATGAAGTCTCCTGACAAGGAAGAGCGCTTCTCCACAGCCCTCGTCCTCGTTATCGACCGTTCTGGTTCCATGTCCGGCCAGAAGATCGAGATCTGCAAATCCGCCGCGATCGGGACCGCTGACCTTCTTAGCGCCAAGGATTACATCGGCGTGGTCGCTTTCGACTCTAACGCGAACTGGGTTGTGCCGATGACCAAGGTCAGCTCCAAGAGCGCAATCGCAAGCCAGATTGCGACCATCAATTCCGGCGGTGGCACCAATATCCATCCCGGCATGACCGCAGGCTACGACGCCCTGCGCGGGGTCAAGGCCA
>JAFGWW010000059.1 GCA_016936955.1 Planctomycetota bacterium
ATAACCGGCATTGACCCGCAAGCGAAGGCGATTGCGCCTGCGACGGTCAAACCGGCCGAAGTACCCGACGTAACCAAGCTTCCTCCCCGTAAGGAGCCGCCTGTAATAATCCTGAAGCTGGACGATTTCCGCCCCGTTAACGGAAAGGTACACAACACATGGAAGCGCCTGGACAAATACCTCGCCGACAAGAACATCAAATACACTGCCGGAATAATATGTTCAAATCTCAATACCGCCAGCCCCGAGTTTGTCGAATGGACAAAGACACGGCAGCGGAGCGGTGCGGTTGAGTTCTGGTTCCACGGTTGGGACCACGGTTGCCACGATGTCAATGGCGCAAAGTACAGCGAATTCGGCGAGCGGAGTTATGAAGAACAGCGCAAGCGTTTTGACGATTCGCAGAAAGTCGCCTTCGATACGCTCGGCTTCCACTTCGCCACTTTCGGCCCTCCCGGGGGCGGCAAGAAGCACTTCGACGCAAACACCATAAAGGCCATGGCCGAAGAGCCGAACATGAAGGTCTGGCTCTACTGCCAGCCCCTCGACAAGGCCGGTGCGGAACTGGCAAAGGCGGGTAAGGTCACCATTCTCGACCGCGTATGGGCGGTAAACCTTGAGGGCGCGGTAGGCTCGCCCGATTACAACCGTCTTATCTCCGGATATGCGAAAAATCCAAACCGCGCCTATTTCGTCCTACAAGGCCATCCGACCCACTGGAGCGGCGGAAAGTTTGACGAATTCACGCGCATAATCGATTTCCTTGTAGACCAGAAAGCCGTTTTCGTAACCCCCTCAGCATATGCAGCATCACTCAAGACATCTGCCGGAGAATAAGAATGAAAACACACGCACGCATGATCTTAGCCCTTATGCTTATCACAATAGCCAACACCGTCAACGGCGGGGAGACATCCGCATATTTCAACAGCCTTAAAGAGGAATTCAAAAAAGTAGGTGAGGCGCGGTTCGTGGCTGGAGAAAATGAGGATAAGGTTATAGGCAACATTCAGACCGGCGGCGGAATGGAAAAATATTTCGTCGACGGCCAGCGCAGCCTTCTGAAAGGGATCGACAACGTTCAAGGCAAACCATTCAGCAAGGCTTGTACTTTTGAGGTAAAGGAGAAGCCCGGGACATACTGGAACGCCAGTTTCAGAATCACCAACGAGGTAGCTGTCCATGAGGGCGAAGCCATGCTGATAATATTCTGGGCCAAGGGGGAAAAGGCCCCGCAGATCGTGGACGACGGCCAGCAAGCGGCGCTGCAGGCTTATATCCATTCCAGCGTAGGAAAGTTCCACAAAGGACGGGTGAATAATTTCTACGACTGTAAGGAAGTAGGCAAGAAGTGGAAGCGCTATTATATCAAGACGTCGCCAGCAACAATGGACTTCGCCCCCGGCAAGCTATCATTCATCGGCATGATAGGTCACAAGAAGCAGACCATCGAGGTGGGCGGGGTGGCGTGGATGGCTTTTCCGAAAGACGCCGACCTCTCGCAGATGCCTAAGCGGGAATGGAATTATGAAGGGCGCGCTCCCGATGCCCCTTGGCGCAAGGAAGCGGAGAAGCGAATCGACCAGTACCGCAAAGGCAACCTGGCCATAAAGGTGGTGGACGAAAAAGGCAATCCCCTGCCCTCGGCGAAGGTGCAGGTAAGGATGCAGAAACACGCGTTCCCCTTCGGAGTGGCAATACGCGTCTCCGCCTTCACGGGAAAGAACAAGGATATGACACCGGAAGACACGGAGAAATATCGCGACATCTCTTCTCGATACTTCAATAAGATCGTCCTTGAAAACGCGCTCAAGTGGTGGGCAATAGAAAACGGTCGCCCCTCGCGTTGGCAGAACGCAAAGGACTGCATGAAATATTATTACGAGAAGGGGATGAAGGTACGCGGCCACGTCCTCGTGTGGCCAACCATATATCGCGTGCCGGAACCTGTTAAGAGCAAAATCCAGGGTAATAAGGACCTCCTCGGGCCAAGGGTAATTGAACACATCCAAGAGATGGTGACTGAGTTCAAGCCATGGATATCCGACTGGGACGTCACCAACGAGACCAACGTAAACCGCGACTTCATGGATACCCTAGGGCCGGAGGCGATGGTCGAGTGGTACCGGACTGCCCACGAGTCAGATCCTAAAACAACACTTACCTTCAACGAACCACATTTCGGTTCCGAAGGCATGGAGATAGGCAGTTTCCCGCAGAAGATGCTCAGCCCTGATTGCCGCGGATGGGTAGGATATCTGATCAATCAGAAAGCGCCTCTTGATTATCTCGGCAGCCAGTGCCACGGCGGCGCGGTGGGGATGGATTTCGGGGAAAAGAGCGGGCCTGAAGGTCTATGGGCCTATTATGACGAACTGTATTCCCGTTACGGAAAAAAGCTGCAGTACACCGAACTGGACGTTACCGCCGGGAACATGAACGACCCCGAGCAGTTATCCTATCAAGCTGACCGTCTGCGTGATTCGATTATCATCGCATTCGCCCACCCCGCCTTTACCAGCATCACCCAGTGGGGATTCTGGGAAGGCGCGCATTACTCGAAAAACGCCGCCCTCTGGTCGCGCGACTGGACTATAAGGCCAAACGGGCAGGCATATGTTGATCTGGTTTCAAAGCGCTGGTGGACAAACGCCGACCTAACCTCCGACAAGAATGGCTCGTGCGACACGCGCGCCTTTTACGGCACTTACGCTATCAACGTTGAGGTGGATGGGAAAACGGTTGCGGAAAGCACTTGCAGCTTTGATAGCGGCGACAAGATGGAGACGATCGTGATCCATCCGTAATACTCAAGCCCCCCCTATCACACATGATCGCAAATATACCAGCAAGAGTCTGCAAGCGCAGGCTCTTGTCTGCATTCAGGAAGGATCATTCAGCAAAAAAACAAGGCAATAATAGCGATGCATGATCCCGCTGGGGCGGCAACACCGAGGATCATCGCGTTATGGCTCGGTTCTCGCTTTACGCCATGCTTTTGGAGACATGCCTGTAAGGAAATTGAAGGCGTTATAAAAGCGGCTTACGCTGTTAAAACCGGTTTCAAAACACACCTCGGTTACGCTCAGGTCTGTATGGGCAAGGTAGCGGCAAGCGAGGCCGACCCGCAGCCTTGTGATATGTTCAATCAGGGTAGTGCCGGTCAGGGCCTTGAACTTGGCGTGAAAATGGCTGCGGCTGAGATGGGCCATTGCCGCCATCTCCTCGACGCTGTATTCGCCCGCCGGAATGGCGTCGATCATGCTGAGAAGCTCTATCATGCCTACGGGGCTGTGAGCGATGTGGGCCTCGAAGTCATAATCATGCAGCCGGGTCAATATCACCAGCGCCTGAAGGGCGTAGCCCTTGAGCATATTCTGATAGCCCCCCGCTTTCGCCCGCTCCTCCTCAACCGCGTCCCCGAAGAGGCGCAGGATCTTCTTTCCGGTTCCACCGTCCAGCGGGATGGAATGCCTGCCCATATATGCCCGATACCTGAAGTATGAAAGCATGAGGCGGGCGTCTTCGTCAATCCGGCTCTGGCTGAGCAGGGCCTCGTCGCGAAAGCGTACAGAGATGAGGCTGCACTCCTTCGAGGATATGTGGTGGCTGTGCATCTGGCCGCGCGGGAAAAAGCAGAGCGTCCCCTTATCGAATGGCACATTGCCCATGGCGGTCTCGTGAGCCCCCTTCCCTTTCAGGCAGAAAGAGTACTCGTTGGCCATGTGGGAGTGATAGGCAAGGCTGCGGCATTGGTCGGATTCGATCTCAACCGCGAGAATGGCCTTGGGCTCAAGATTATTCATGAATCAGACAATCCAGTAATATTTAACATCAATATCAATACAAATAGCGAAGAAATACAGGGCTTTGATTGAGTATACTTCGGAATATACATTAATCAAGGAGACTATAATGGAAAGACACAACCTTCTATTCATCTACACCGACCAACAACGCTTCGACACTCTGGCTGCTTACGGGAACGACAGGCTCAAGATGGACAATCTGAACGCACTGGCGAATCGCTCGGTCGTGTTCGAGAAGACTTACGTGACCCAACCGGTATGCACCCCATCGCGCTCAACCCTGCTGACCGGGCAGTGGCCCCACAGCAACGGCTGCGTCCACAATAACATCGCTCTGGACGCACAAACCAGATGCCTGCCCGAGATGCTGGATGATGATTATGTGTGCGCCCATTACGGCAAGTGGCACCTTGGCGATGAGATATATTCTCAACACGGTTTCGACCGCTGGGTATCGACCGAGGACATGTACAGGTCGTTCTACTCCGAGGGGCACAGCAAGGACGACAAGTCCCAATACTGGCACTGGCTCGCCGAGAAGGGAATCGAGATCGACGTAGAAAGGGGCGCGGGGCGCCTTGAATCAAACCGCCTGAACGAGAACCTGACCAAGCCCGCCTATCTTGCGGAAGTATCGAACAACTTCATTGAGGAGAACAAGGATAATCCGTTTGTGCTTTATATTAATTTCCTGCAGCCCCATACCCCATACAGCACCTGCTACGACGACAAGTACGTCCCTGAGGATATCCCGCTGCCGGAAACTTTCGGCGACACGTCACACAGTACAACACGGGCGAAGATTATCTCCACAATGCTCGCCCACGGAGCAGGCAGCGACTGCGACGGGGAGATCGGCTCGGAGCCTGAGAAATGGAGAAAGTATGTCTCACAATATTGGGGAAGCTGTACCCTTGTTGACACTTATACAGGAAAGATACTCGACAAGCTGAAGGAGTGCGGCCTTGAAGACAAGACAATAATCGTATTCACCAGCGACCACGGCGACATGATGGCAAACCATAGTATGCTGCATAAGAGCGTGATGTACGAGGAAGCGACTAAGGTTCCATTCCTGCTATCCCTCCCCGGACAGCGCGACCAGATACGCGTTGCTGAGCCGGTAAGCCAGATTGATATGGTGCCGACGCTTCTCGACCTCATGGGCGCGGCCATACCGGAGCAGGTGCAGGGGCATTCGCTGCGGGAATACTGGGAGACGGGCGCAACCTCGGGACGCGATGTAATAATCGAATGGAACCCGGGTGATGAACGGCCGCCTTTCCGTAAAGGCGAGATGCCGGAGTGGCTCAAGCATATATGCACGGAAGAGGAGGCGGAAGCAGTTTATCAGGCCCGGATACGCACAATCGTAACCGCCGACGGCTGGAAGTTTAACTGGAGCACGATCGGAGAGAACGAACTATTCAACCTTGAGAATGATCCTTACGAACGCAACAACCTGTACGGCATCGCCGAACACGACGGCCTTGTAATGGATCTCAAGATGCGCATAAAAGAATGGCAGAAGGACACGGCGGACAACGTCGTCCTCTAGAATAGACATCCAGCCGGATTTTATGCTGCAGGCATGGTGATAATCATCGCAGCCCCTTTGCCGGGTTCTGACTCGGCCGAGAGGCTGCCGCCATGCCCTTCCACTATGCGGCGGCATACGGGCAGGCCGAGGCCTGTTCCGCGTTCTTTTTTCGTGCTGAAAAAGGGCTCGAAAATCCGTTCGCGCATCTCGTGCGGAATACCGGGGCCGCTGTCGGCAACGGTAATGCTCACAGCCCCGCCCTCGACCACGGCCGAGACAGACCAATCCCGCGCCGCACCCTCTGCCATGGCGTCCCATGCGTTTTTCATCAGATTATAAATCACCTGCTTGAACTTCTGCGGATCAACATTCATGGTCAGGTCGAGGCCATCCATGGCTGGCGGAACAAAGTCGCTAACATGGCTTTTCAGATCGGTCATGGCACTATCGACGATGCTCTTGAGATTAGTCTTGCGCGGCTGATACTCGACGCTCTTGTAATACTGCCGCAGTTCCTGTGAAAGCCTGTCGAGCAGACTGAAGCGCTCCATTACCTTATCTATGCGATCCAGCCCCTTGGCGTCGGCAATATTCTGGCGCAATTTGTCCAACTGAAAGGAGATGGGGGTGATTATATTCTGTATTTCATGGTTAATGCTGCTTACCGTCATACCGAGTTCGGTAAGCACGGCGTTCCGCTGCTCCCTGTCCCGCAGCCTGCGCAGCTCGGTAATGTCGGTAAAGATAAGAAGCTCGCCCTTCCGCTCAGCCTCAAGCTCTACGGGTTGGCAATTCAGAAGGTATGCCCTGCCCCCATACTCGATTTCGATAACCTTGCGCCAGTCCCATTTATCGAGGAGCGCGGCCAGACTGCTTCCCTCCAGCGAGGTGGATTCGAAAATCTGCCCGAATGCAGAATTGGAACGCAGAATACGATTGCGTCCTTCCACGAGAGCTACCGGAGAATCGAGCGCGGTCAGGAGATTATCCACAAGCGAGGCTGCAATAGCGGCCCTGTCCTCGGCCAGAATACGAAGGACAGCGGTTTCATACTGCCTCGCCACCGCCTTGATAACCATCCGGTCTTTTGAATGATAGGACAAATGTGAACGCTTCTCCCCCAGAAGCCCGGCCCCCGCCCCGCCCTCTGTTACAAATCTGAAAGCCCCATGCCATCCGCTTCCCTCAAAGAGCTCGTCTGGCTGAAGGAAGACCGGACAGTTTTCACCTTCACTTCCGCAGGAAGCGGAGCGTAAACGCGCAAGCACCGGGGAATCGGCGAAGTCATCAGCGGCGTCACTGCAGGATGCAAGTAATGGCGCGCCGTCATTTTCCGAGAAAAGCACGCAGGCTCTCTCGGCCATGAAATAGTTTTGCAGTGATTCTCTCACCACATTAAGAGCATTATCAAGTCTGCGGCACCGCATAAGGCGATCGCTCAGCTCGGCGATGAAATGGTCAAAGACCGCCTCTTCGCGGAAAAATATCCGGTCAAGGTACTCCCGCACCAGCTCCATCACCGGCTGAAAGCAAAGCCCCATGACAAGGAGAAACCCGGCCAGATGCTGCCAGTCGCGATTAAAAATATCGCCCGACATGATATGGTCAAGCGCCACAATAAGCGCGGCATACATGCAACCGATGAAGGCGGTGCCGATGGCGTATGGCAGAGTACGGCGCAGAATCAGTTTGAACTCAAAAAGCTCATAACGCAGGATCGCAATGCCCAAAGATAGTGGAAGCATGGACCAGACAATGCCGGAGAGCGAAGGGAAATAAAGCTTGTGTATGGCCGGAAGAAAGCCGGAAAGAGCGTATCCCAGCGCACCCCCCCAGCCGACGAGGAAGAGAATGCACTGCGCCCTGTGCGCTGAGCGCTTTGAGCGAATCAAGGTAACTACCACCATGATGATCGAGACAGCCGACCAGAACATAAAGGCTAACGCAAAAGCCCGGTACCAAGAAAGATCCCCTGCCGGGACATAAGTAAGCCCCGCAAGACGATACTCGGAGACATATACTCCAGCAAGGTTGGCAACCACGAAAGGAAGAACGCTAACAAGAGCCGCAAGGGTAAATAGCTTGGTAAAACGCCTGCCCGCGCCAATAAGGTTGCAGGTAAAGTTTATCAGCGTCGGAGCCGCCAGTATAAACCCGAAGCGCAGGAGCCACACGTAAAACACCACCTTTTCGACACCTATTTCCGACGCCAGGTGAAGTAGATAAACGAGGAGAAGGTAAAGGCTTATGGTGAGAGCATAACAGAAAAAAGACCGGTTAAGGACGGAGCCATATTTGCGGGAACAGACCCATACCCCAAGAAAAAGAATCACGGTCGCCTGAAACAGATAAGCCGACGCGATTGGCTGGATAGAGTACGAAGATAACATGGCATAACAAAACGCCATGGCCAGGAAGGCTGCGGCAAAACGGCGAAGGAGGGTGTACATGCGGTATTCTCCAGATGCGGCACTCAATTCTCTGGGATAGAATATACACAATAACCATCCCGAGACAAAGGCATATGCCCAAGATATGATAGAAAAACTATAACTTGCCAGAGGCCTGCATTGCATATAACATAAGCGATCATCAATGGAGGAGCCCTGTGCCGCGTATACTGATTGCCGACGACGACCCGATAATCCGCGAGATGCTCGCAGAGATAC
>JAFGWW010000478.1 GCA_016936955.1 Planctomycetota bacterium
GGCAGATTTCGTCAGGGAAGGTCTGACGGGCGAGATAATCCTCTACTGTCAGTTTGTAATCTCCGCAGATCCGGCGCGTCTCCCGTATGCCCATAAGCGGCGCGGTCTGGGCGAGGAAAGCGTTGCCGAATGCGGCGGGCATATACTCGGCCAGGGCATCACGGAAAGCCTTCGCAATCTTCCGCCCCTTCATCAGCGCTTTTGAAACCGTTTCGGGCTTGGTGTTGTCTACCTCCCAGACATGGCCCGCATTGAAGCCGACCACACCGGGACCGAGCAGCTGGTTGCATGCGTGGCGGTCAGGAATATCGGGGTACTTGCCTTCGTCCAAAATCTTATGGATCGCGCTGTTCGGATTGCTCGGGTGAAGCCATTCGCCGCTACGATAGCCGTACTCGTCCACGTTGCTCAACATGAAACACAGCGTGGTGGATTGCAGGTTGCCGTCCTCGTCGCCCTTCTCGTACTCCGCCCCCGCCCAGGCCACGAGATCTGCATCGCCGGTGCAGTCGATAAAGACCTTTGCGCCGTAAGCCGTGAGTCCCGCCTTGTTTGAAATGATCGCCGCCTTGACCTGTCCGTCCTCCGCCTCGACAGCGCTAAGCATGGAGTTGAAGAGCACCTCGACCCCGAACCCGCTTACGAGGTCGTCGTAAACGCGTTTGAGATGCTCAGGGTCAATCGATACCCAGTCAAGATCATTGGGAGAGACGTGCTTCATTCCCTCCTTGCATTCGTTGAAAACCCGTTCTGCCAACCCGCGGTAGACAATCTTCTCATGATCGGAAAAGGGGCACCATGCGGGAACAAGGCCGCTTGTACCCATGCCACCAAGGGCGCCCGTATGCTCGACAAGCAGGGTCTTCATGCCCTCGCGCCCGGCGGCCGCTGCGGCGGTGCACCCGGCCGGGCCGCCACCCAGAACGATAACATCGTAGTCAGTATTGAAGGGAATTTCACGTGTGAGAGACCACATAATCTGGATCCTTTGCAAATGCGGCACAATTGCCGGCTCCATTAGTATTGCTTATCTGGAGCCCTTGAACAATTGACATTGATGCCATATACGTTATACTATTATGCTATTGGAGCCTTTTCAGATAACTTTATTGGGGTGGATTATGCTGAAAGCTGATATCGGGGAGAGGATTGAAGCAGGCTTGCGCATGATCGAGCAGCGCTGGGACGTAACCTGCACGCTTCACGACCAGGCGGGTGCAATCGCGGCCCTCAATAATGCCGAGCTTATCTGGCACTGCTCCCACCACCACCCCTACTGCCAGAAATATCGGCGTAACGAGTGGGGGCGCAACTGCGTCGAGTATTGCCAGAAAGGCTTGCGGGTGGAGGCGCGGCGGAGAATCAAGCCATTTATCAGTAATTGCTGGAAAGGCGGGAGCGAGATCGTTGTCCCTATCTTCCGGGATGGCGTTCATATGCTGACCATCTTCGCCGGGATATTCCGCTCAAAAGAGAACCGCCCCCCCAAGGCCGTGAGTAGCATGTATGAGTCTCTGCCCGAGCTTTCCTTAAAGCAAACGCAGGAACTGGGGCAGTTCATGCATACCTTCGCTTTGGGTATTCTGGGCGAGATCGACATGATGCATCAGGAGCGAAGCGGAGACAGGCGCGGCCAGATCGGACGTTATCTTCACTTCAATATCTGCAAATCCGTTACGCTGACCCAGCTGTCCGCAACGCTTAACCTTTCAGTATCCCGGACCAGCCACCTGATAAAGGAATTGTTCGGGATTCCGTTCCAGCAGCTTGTACTGAACGAGCGGATCAAGCGCGCCTGTATCTATCTGGAACAGACCGGCTACACCCTTGAGGCCATAGCCGAGCGAACCGGTTTTGCCAACCATTATTACATGAGCAGGCAATTCAAAAAAGCCATGGGCGTAAGCCCTGGCCAGCACCGAAAGCGGCACCAGCACCAACTGGCCAGCACTATTGAACCCGCCCCGTGAATACATCGCGCTTCCGGAATTACCGTGCGCTCTCCGTGCTGGCGACGTTAATATCGGCGACGGCTTCACCATCGGCAGCAAGCAGGGTAAGAATAAATTCACCGGTGCCATCAAGTGCGTGAGGGTCGACCATCACGCACTCAGCCAGAGCCAGATCGCGTCATGCTGTATTCATGCGGAATAAATGCCTCCGGAGTGCAACAAAAATAGCAGGGCTGGATATATGCACGGCAATTAATACATAAAAACATTTGACATAAATGCCATACATCTATATTAAAAAGAAGCAGTCTTTTGCTTGATTACTTATGATTTTATGCATTTCGCTTGATTAGACAGCGGATTTTGCTTTCACGCGTCCCGACGAGGAGAAACGGTGAAGGCCATTAGGTGCCAAACACCATCTCTGGAATTTCTGTCTTACACCATCTTTCATCATAAAAACGTATTAAACGATCGTTCTATAGAAAACAGCGCAGGAAAGTTGCCCGCGCTGTTTTTATTTGTCTACCAAGGAAGGAAATAGGTATGCGCATTTACTTGACTAGCTTGTTGTTACTGCTTATGGGGTTGCTGGGTGCCAGAGTAACAGCGGCAGGTGAGGAAGAGTCGAGTCAGCAGAAGCTCCAGGAGCTTGCCGAAAGGGAGATAGGCCTGCGAATGGATCCTATACTGTTTACGGCGGCCGCACAGTTTCTCGGCGGGCAGGAGATTGGTGATATCGTGCCTGCCGGTGCGATCTCATCGGCTGAGGATGGGTATGTTGTGCAGGAGTATTGCATAGTTGATACCACGGGGGGAGTGGCCGGATCGTTTTATCGCATCCGTACCCTTGTTGCCAATCCCGTAAAAGACGTGGCTGTAATTTTTGACACCAAAGGGGCAATATTGGACGCCTTTGATTTACAGGCTCCCAAGATTGATGAAAGCAGCGCAAAAATCGTGAAGACAGGCGAGGCGAAAAAGGAAGATGGAGCGGGTAAGGGTGAAGATGAAGGCGCTCCCGAGCTTGACGGTAAAGCGCTCCGTTTTACCAGCACCCCAACCGGGGCGATCCTTGGCCTTATGGCAGGTCTCGATCCGAAGAAAGAGGTTGAGGGCATGATCTCGGTGATGCGCGGCTTGGTTCAGGCTTCGGAACTCTCGGCCGGGGGAGGGATGGCGAGTATTAACCCCGCACCGGCAGATCCCAAGGTCTTCCAGGTTACCATTCCCCTTCCGAAAATCGGGACGCAGGCACCGGAGTTCAAGTTCACGACCATGGATGGCAAGGCGGTCTCGAATGCAACCTTCAAGGGCAAGCCTTATGTGGTGGCGCTCTTCTCGCTCAAGGTCATGTTCGGCCTTGCCAGTGAAGATCCCCTTGAGAGGCGTGGGGCTGTCATTATATCACGCATCAACCGCTGGATGGAAAATGAAGGCAAGGCTCTCGCCGGGAAAAACCGCCTGGTCATGATCATGACCGAGGAGGCAGACATATTGGAGAAAGATGAAGAGGGCGAGGCGCCTTCCGGAACTTTTGTCTGCGACCCGAAAGCGGGGGAGGTCTTTGGTGTGGATATCCGTCCGGCCATTCTTGTTTACGGAGCCGACGGGAAATTGATGAAGGCTTATTCTGCCACTTCCGAACTGGAAGAGATCATGGGCGAACTTAAATCAGCACTCAAGTAATGCAAGTTGCGGAGATGGCTATCGTCTTCGGTGGAGGCAGTAAATGAAATTAAAATTCCTAATCATGTTTGTGGCTATATATGCCGGGTTGCTTTCCGGGTTGTTTGCAGAAGATGCGGGCAACAACCTGGACAGTCGGCAGCCCTTGAAGTTCACGGCTTTGGATGCGACGAAAGATGCTGACGGCGACTTTCTGGTCGATTCTTTTGAACAGGAGCTGATAAATACGTATGCGCCTTTTCTCATCTTCCACCCCCAGGAAACCTCTTGGCCTTCCAATGTGAACCACCACCTTAACAAATCCTTACGGGTGCGCATGTATGATAAAACCAAAACCGCGAAGGAAGAATACAGCGGCGGCAAAAGCTCAGCCAGACCTAGGAACTGGAGCGAGCTCATAGCCTATTGTGACGCGAACTGCACAGGGACGTCCGAGCGCCCGGAAGATGTTTATCTTTCATTGCCGGTAGATAAAACCGCCCTTGTTCCGGGCGAGCCTCTCCCTGACTGCGCTGACGGTGATTTCAGAATTGAACGCGCCGCGACATCCTCTACAAAAACCGTTACCGACGTCTACAAGGCGAGAGTGATGGTTCCAATGGCTCGGCCGGTGCAGTTGCTGGTATCGATGATTGACGATGACGGGAAAATTTACAAAGGTGAATGCGTGCTCAATGTGTTTGCCGGTGGCGAGCAGATTCCCGATGAGATCAGCAGTGAGAAATTTGCAATCACCGATGGGGATAAGAGTTTAACAGCAAAGTTAACTGTCAAGAAGGGTCTGCGGAAAGGTTTGGGGCTGGTGGCCGATCCGGACGAGATGGCAATGCCAGACGGGCCTGTGGTGGACTGGAGCCAGACCGAAGTTGAGGTTAAGGTATCAAACTCCACGCTTGCGGCGAAATTTATTCCGCAGCACAAAAGCATGCGCGGCGACTGGCTTGAAAATGGGAAAAAGAAGTCTGCATATTTCTCACCCGGCAAGGTGATGGATCTTGCATACGATGTTGACAGCATTAAACGCGTGTGGGGCTCTACTATCCCGAAGCCGGAGGGAGACTCCGAGATATATGCCCACGTATATCCGGTTTCGAGTTTTATCGTCGTGCAATACTGGATGTTTTACGGGTACAGCGATTTCAATAAAGAGCGCCATGAGGGGGATTGGGGCGATCGTATCGACGTTGTGCTTTATCGCGATGACCCGATCCTTGATGGCGAGCCCGTTGCGAACGGTCCGGCGGGAGTAATTCCTGCTTACAGGGAAGGGAAAGCCCTGACCCAGAAAATGATCGCCATGATCGTTTACAGCGGATCATGCGGGCAATATGTCTTTTATCGCCCGGCAGACAATCCAGACAAACTTGTCCAGTCGCGTAGTGTATCCGACGCCATACGCAGCCTTACCCTTGTAGACAAAATGCAATGGATAGACAAACAGGGCAGCTTCTCTGAAGCAGGGACCCATCCGGTGGCGTATGTGGCGAAAGGAAGCCATCAGATGTACCCCAAAGGCGGCAGCCATAAACGTGTACCGGCTTTCGGCCGCGTTAACGGGTTGTCGACCAATCTCAAAAAATGGATTGATACCGCAACCGCAGCCGAGCACGGCACAGACGAATGCGCAAAGAGCCAGACCAGCTCCAATCCTACGGGAACTAAAGCCTGTGTTACGGTTCTGCCTCATACGGGGGGGATGTTCTTCTCGGGCGAGGCGAGTTATGGTGGCTCGAATAACTCGGTTACCCTCAGCGGGAAATCAGTGGCCATGCGCATTGTGAACGTAGGTGAGCTTACCGCAAGCCGCCGGCAGAAGCTGATGCGCTATGACGGGGTTATTTATAAGGAATTGAAACGCACATGGGGGCAGTTCTTTCCCCGGATGACCGATGCGGAAAAGGCACAGCATGATGCCATGTATGCAGCGATGAAAACCGTTCTCGAAACTCCGATCAAGGAAGCTATCGCAAAGATTGATGCAGAGTCCGGAACCGGCACCAATAAAAAAAGCCTTAAACTCAAGATTGACGAGAAGGTTGAAACGGTGCGCTCCAAGATATGGCAGAAGGTGTTGAGTGCCAAGGATGAGGCGAGAAAAGTAGACCCCCAGGCTTTGGATGACGCGCTTAATGATATGGTGCTGGAGGTAATACGGGAGGTGGTCGGGGTTCGCGAAGCAAAGCAGATGCTTCTTCTTGGCGACAACAAACCGATGGCGGGCGGCGAGTTTATCGACTATCCCGGACGCTGGGGCCGCCTGAGCTATACCTCGTCGCTGAATGACCTGACGCGGCAACAGAATAAGCATTTTCTCGAATACGACATTCCGGACGACGATCGCATCAAGCTTTTGCGGAGCTGGAGCGGGTGCGGCCCTGTAGGGCCCGCAGGCGGGCGTCCGCAATTGTATCTGGCAGACTTTTATCGTGATTACGATACCGTAGGAGAAGTGTTGATGGTCTACGGGCTTGACATTTCGCTATAGAGGGGAACGGGGAGCATGACGTCAATATACAGATCAAGCAGGGCGGTATTAATCCTGGTTTTATTTATGCTTTGCATGGTGGACGGCAAGGTGACGCCTGGTGGGGAAAGCCATTCCCTTGGCGGGTTTGTGGTTGCCCGGCAGGATGATGGCACATGGGCAGTCGGATTTCCTCAGTGTATGGATAAAGATGCTCCGATGGCGGCTGAGGTGGAATCCGAAGCCGGTAACCCCGACCACCTTGTTCTGAAATTCGGCTCAATGACCCTGCCATGGCAAATAGATGGCGCGAGCCATGATATCCCTCTCGATAGCGATGTTCATGGCGGAAAGATATCACTCGATATTTCCGCGTCCGGTACCCTTGCCAGCAATCCTGACCTTACGGTTTATAAGGACCAGGCATTGGTTGAGGGTAAGGATGTCAGCTTTCTTCTTGGCCCCGCCAACAAGGCATTGCCAGACCTTGAAGAAAGCCGCATTGCCGGCCTTTCCATTGCAAAGGGCAGCGTCAGAATCTCCATCACCGACGGCGAACATCCGTTGTCGGGTGAGAATGATGCTAAGGGTGAGTTCATCTTCGCTACCTTGCAATATGTTGAGGAAGCCGATGTCGATAACGACGTTAACACGGTTGATGATCTAAAAGCGGAAGGCCTGCGCACCCTTAATTTCCTGAGCCTGCGTGTCACCGGCGAAGACGACAAAATAAATATTTACGAAAGCCGCTGGGGTGACCTTAACCCGATGGAATACATTACCGGCACATCGCAGAAGCTTGCAGGCGAAGCGATCAGGGTAATGAATATTAATTCTTCCATAAACGGCTCGACCAAAGCGTTCATGATTACGAAAGAATCGCTCAACGAGATACTGCCGGTTCAGCTTACCAGTGATATCTCCGCGATCCTGCTGAAAGCTCCCAAGGGGATGGTGGTGACGGGGCAGCTTCCGGGTTTTGAACTCCCGGTTCCGGGAAAGGATGAAGGGCTCCGGTTCGGGAAAAGCACCTGCAGCCTCATCATGGGTTCATCCCATCTCGGCGGCAAAAAAGCATTATCCATAGAAGCCGAGCTTGAGAATCCGGGAATCCTTTTTGGAAAGCTTGGCGAGAATATCGGGACCAACAAGAAGGTTGGGCTTACCTTTCAGGGCCGGACAGTTATCATTAATTTCCATAATACTCTGGAAGACCTCAAGCCCCTCGGCTTCAGCCTGAGCAACCCTGTCATATCCATTGATTTCGAGCAGAAAGCGATCGATCTCAGCGGCACCATCAACTTCCCGGAGAACACGCCCATACCGTTGGTGAACCGGACAGTTGATGTCTCAGCCAGCCTCTCGAAGGAGAATCTTTGCTTCTCAATGATGACCACCATGGAGATGGCGGCATTTAATGATAACGTCCGCCTTGGCATGGATACGCTTGTGGTGGGGCAATGCGAAGGGGAGACATATTTCTCCTGCTCGGGGCACGCGCGGTTCAGCAAAATCCCGGACGAGATCAATCTTATTCCCAATCTCAAAGTTTCAACAAACACGGAACTTTCAGCCAGCCTCTTCGCCCAATCCGACGGCACCCTTCATGTGGAGATTGAGGGGCAGGATCTTATGAGGGTGAACGCCGGGCCGGTAAGCACAACGCTGGAAGATATCACTCTCTGCCTCGATTATTCTCCGGATTCCGGTTGGTATGCCAGTGCAAGCGGCGCGACAAACCTGAACATCGATGCCTCGCCATTCAAATTCAACCTTACGACCAGAGCCCTGATCGACACCAGCGGGACAATGATGGTCGAGATACCCTACGACCCGGAAAACCCGACAGAGATCGCCCTCGGTGATCTGGCGGTGGTGGTCGAATACGGGCAGTTGAAACTGGCGAAAAACGCGGAAGGGAGATATGAATTATCCCTTGATGCAACCGTAACCACCCGTCTTCCCGGCGAGATTCCGATGATCGGCGGGCAGGATCTGACCGGGCGCATGAAAGCCAATTCCGACGGCACCTTCCTCTTCGAGTTAACGGAGATCCCTCAGGTAAGGTTCTGTAATATGGGGGTTGGGCTTACCGATATCAAAATCGAGAACCGCAAGGAGAACGGCAAGTCCCTCCTGAGCTTCGAGGCCGGGGCGGGAGTGGAATTCAAATCCAATTTCGTAATCCCCCCCTTGCGCAATCAGACCATCAGCGGCAGCGTTACTGTAAGCAGCGACCTGTCGGCAAAGTTTGCCCTCAAGGGAATGATGCTCGGTATCAAGGACTTCGAGTTAGGCATAGAAGAGATTGCCATCGAAGTTGTCAAGGGTCGTGACCTCGCCATATCAGGCACGGCATCCGTTGCAGTCAAATACCCATCAAGCAAATACTTCGTTGTCGGACTTCCGGCTGCGCTGGCCGGTGATAAGGAAGGCCCTGACTTCAACCTTAAGGGAACCTTCTCCATGTCAACCAGTTCCATATACTTCTCCGCCAGCAGCACTGCAACGGAGATACCCGTTGACGTCCCGGGGGTTATTAAAGGCGTCACCGTAGGCTTGAAGGAGGTTGGCTTTGGCATAACCTATGTCGGAATCCCCCTCTTTGAACTGACCGGGTCTGTGTATCTGCCTGATCTCAAGGGCGGTGGAGATACAGGCGTCACCCCGGCTTTAAAGCGCCCTTATGATTCAATGCTTGGCATGACTTTAATCTGTAATATCCAGGATGGCCTTGTCGTTGGCTTTGATACCGAAGGGCACCCGAAGATAAAGCTGAAGCCGATCTTTGAAGCAGCTTTATATGAGGCCCGTCTCGGTACATGGTGTTACGGCCTTGTTCCAAGTATCGACGTGGGCGGCAAGTTCAAGGTTGGCGAACCTTCTGCCGGCTTTGGCGGGGAGCTCAACCTTGAAGGCGGGCATCTGCTTATCATGGCTATCCCCATGCCCTTCTGGGATACCTGTACCGCACGGTGCAACTACGGAGGTTTCGGTTTCGGTCTCGAAACCGAATTCCCGCGCCCGGTTCTGGCAGAGGCCACCCATATTCTGGAATTCATCCGCCTTATATCCAAGGGCAATATTACCGGTATCCTTGAGCAATGCGGCAAGGACGGGAAGTTTAACGAGATGTTCCCGAAATTCGCCGCGCGGCAGGCTTATGTCATGGTGCCGGCCCTGATGACAAAACTCATCGGCTTGCCGAACAAGCTGGACTTCCTCTTCGGCAAAGACCTTGTCCTTGATGCAGGTGAAATTTACCCCCGTCTGGTGCCGCTTATTGATGCTATCGCCAATCCGAAAGATACGATGGCCCAGCTGGTCTCGGTAATTCCGGAGAAAATGCGGACAGGCCAGTTCAACGCCCGTATTGGCGTTGGCAAGGTAAACCTCCTGAGTGGGAAGATGAAATACAGGCTTCAGGCGCGCGAGCAGGTCTTTGTGGAAAGAAAGATCCCCAACCTGCCCGAGATGCTGAAGATGGTTGATCTGGTCAACGAAGCCGAGCAGCAACCTGGCGCCAATGCCGGCATGCACTGGAAACTTGTAGATAATGACAAAGGATACCTTACCCTTCAAAACCGCCTTACCGGCAAGTATCTGACCTTGGACAAAAGGGGAACGCGGGCAAAGAGCGGTTGCAATGTAGTGCAGGGTGAATTTGATGAGAATGACACGGCATTCCAATGGATCAAAGGGGCGGAGAAAAACGGCCTGATTAATATATTCAACCGCCTCAGCGACAATGCGCTTTTCGCGGAAGAGAATGGCAATGTCTGCCAGATAAGCACCGACTTGCTGAAGGGTAAGATTTGGAAATTACACCCTGTCTTCGGCACCGAATACAAGTATCTGATAAATCCCGATAACGGTAAGGCCGTCGTTGCGGAGCAGGGGAGCGAAAACATCGTCCTCACTGCGTTGCCTACAACACAGCAGGTCAACGCAATGGGCAAGGCGGTAACCTTGCGTTCCGGCGAGATTGACATGAGGACGGAAGTTTCGCAAGCAACATCATTTATTGATAAGCTTCGCACGCTGAAGTCGGAGAACGTGGAAGAATTTTTCAAGGGAGTTCGCGCCACAAGTGGCGAAAGCAAAATATCGAATGGCCCCGGCGGTGGCCTGGTTGTCAAATTAACCGAGAATACAACCGCCATGGTATCTCCATATGGATACGTGAAGGTCAAGATAGGGGCAGGCGACCTCGAGTTGCGGGTAAAGCTTGACAACGCGCCGAAAACCGAATTGCCGGACCTTATCGAAAGCCTGTCCTTGTTTGAAACATCAAGTTTCGGAGGATGTCCATATAAAGGGATAACCACTCCGCGAGACATGCTTACCGGCAATCCTGACTGTTATGCAGCGCGCACCTGGGAAAAAATATGGGCGCTCAAAGATAAGGAGAAGCCTCTCATTAAATCCAACGCCGTTCAGGTCAAGCTGAAGAATGGAGTAACTGCAAGCCTGACGGTTAGTGCAAAATGCCGAGCGAGGCAAACTTTTTCAGGATCCGTGTGGTCAGGAACTAAAAGCTCGCAGAGGCCTTATACACGCTTTAGCTGGATGCCGGTTGATTCGCTCAGTGTCGGCTCGGATGGCAAACTTATCTTCAACGCCAATTTAGTGAGCTTTAATAGAAAAATAATCCGTCCGTACTTGATCTTTGATCCCGGAAAAACTGGGGATGATGGTAAAGAGGGGATATGTTCTTTCACGCTCTCGGAAAACAGGGAAGGGATTGCCCCCTATGGCGGCTTTGAAAATAAGTCACTCGATCCAAGGTTTAATTTCGCCTTTAACGATAGCGCCGGGACAAAGCTTGAAGTAACAGGGGCAGCAACAATAAGAATAGTTCAGCCGAACGGTGCTGTTGCCGAAATGGCCATAGGTTCCGGAAATGTTGGCGACGCCATCGCGACCATGATGCAAGGCGATTCAAGCAGCAGGGAGTATGGCACCGACGGTAAGATTATCTGGTATCTTGTCACGGCGGAGGAAGGCAAACTGAAGTCTGGAACGGCCGTGAGCGCATCTGATATTTTGGCCAACATGAGTGCAACCTCCAAAAAACAATCCATGTCCTGGGATGCAACCGTCGATGGCAAGCAGCAACCGGTTACCGCTTTCTTCAGCTCAACCGGCGAACTTTTCGGCCCTTATGGTTTTGTTGCAGGGGCGGGCGGGTCTTCTGCCGCCATGTTCAGGCAGGGGAGTGTCGCGCACAAAATAGAAATCGCCCGCGGCAAAGTAACCTCTGAGCTCAAAGAGATGCCCAAGGACAATTCATATGGCCTTGAGCTTGAGCAGGATGCATCAAAATATGGCCCATACAATGCCGTGGTCTACCTCGAGAATGATGGTGACTATACGCCAGTCAAGGTAAAGGATAAAGAAGCCGGGATTGTTCTGGATCCAACCTTTACAACCCTTCCCACCAGTCTGGATCTAAGAGGAGCCATGACTGTCGGGGACAAGCTCCTTATCCAGACTGCCATGGCTTTCGCGGGGCATATAGATGAGAATGGCGGTATTGCTCTCGCATCAAACGGCAATGTCGTCTGCCATGGGCTGGAGCTCAGCGCCTGCAGGTTCTCCTTCAGGCACATGCCCAACGGTTCAGA
>JAFGWW010000060.1 GCA_016936955.1 Planctomycetota bacterium
GCACATCGTGGCCGGGGCTCTTCAAATCCGCAGGCTACCGTACGGCAACTGTCTCAAGCTTCGCCGATCGGCACGGGGCATGGTTCTGGCTCAACGGGTTCGGAGAGGTGATTGACCCCGGCGGACGGGGCCACGAAATTGCCGACGATGTGGAAACGCCCGCCCTTTCATGGCTGGAGACGCACGGCAACGAAGAGAACTGGTTCCTCCACCTCAACTATTGGGATGCCCATGTTCCTTATCGCACACCGGAAAGTTTCGGCAACCCTTTCGACGACGAACCACCGCTCGATTGGCTTGACGAAGAAGAGATAGAGCGGCAGGCAAATCTTCCCGGCGTACGCAGCGCACAGGATACGATTTATTACCGCATGCGAAATTTCAACGGCCCCCGCCAACCCAAAGCCGCAAGCTCCCTGCGCGACGCCATGGAATTTATAAACGGCTACGACTGCGGCATCCTCTACGCCGACACAAGCATCGGACATATTATAGACAAACTCGAATCGCTGGGCATTTTCGAAAATACGGTGATCATCATCTCCGGCGACCACGGCGAAGGCTTTGGCGAACTCGGGGGATGGGCGGCCCATTCTTTCGCCGAACCTAACACGATGCGCGTGCCGCTTATAATGCACGGACCGGGAATAGAGGCTGGCACGGTTGATGAAAATCTGCACCACTCTTTCGACATAGCCGCACGCACCCTCACAATGAACGGAATAGAAATCCCTGAATCGTGGCACTCATGCCCGGATAAAAACGGACGCAGCCATGTTGTCTGCTCCCTCCTCGCCCAGAGCGTCCAGCGCGGAGTCGGCTTCAAGGTGGAGGATAGGTTTTACTGGTATATCCGTTCGTGGCACGACGGCTGGCACAACCTGCCGGAAGAGATGCTGTTCAATATCTCCTCCGACCCGCACCTACGCGAGAATCTCGCAGCCAGATTACCCGAGATTACCGCAAAGGGACAAAGCTTTCTCGACGAGTGGGGCAGGACTTATTCAACCGCCCACGGCGACCCGCTTGAGGAAGTGATGTCGAACGAAAACCCCGGGATGACCTGCGGAATAAACAGGGAAGAATACATGGTGCGCCTTGAAAATACAGGGCGCGGGAACAGAAAGGGGCAACCTTAAGACAGACAAATATCCATCCTGTTCTTGACAAATGACCGGCCTGCTATATACTAACCATTAAATTATCCCATTACGTTTCCGTTATCTTTATCCACCAAGCATGACTCATCCACGGAAACACGGCAGCATTTCGGCATTAATATAATAGATCAAGGAGGAGCAGGATGGTAGTAAAGATCATTACGGGAGTTTTGCTCATGGTCGCGAGCGCCGGTTACCTTTCAGCCGGGGATTATCCCGCTGTGCCCAAGGAGCACGCCGAGGTAATACTCAAAATGGAGGAGGGTGCAGAGAAGGATGCGGTCAAGCTTCCGCGCGGAAAGGTTGATTTCAAGTGGCGTCTCTTTACGCCGGAAAAGGCGGATAAGAAAAAACCGCTCCCGCTGGTTGTCTTCCTCCACGGTGCGGGCAGGCGCGGCGACGATAACGTCGGCCCCATGGAGCTTGCGTGGTCTTTCATCACCCCCGAGGCGCAGAAGGAAAATCCATGCTTCGTTCTGGCCGGACAGGTTCAGAAAGGAAGAGGCTGGACGCCCTTTCTCGCCCAGCGGGACAAGCTTGTGAAGCAGGGAAAAGAGATCGCCATCACCGACGAGATGACTGCCCTGCTCAAAGTTGTGGACCGTATGCTAAAAGAACGCCCCATTGACAAGAAGAGAGTTTATGTGGTGGGCCAGTCCATGGGCGGTTACGGAACATGGGACGCCCTTGAGCGCAGGCCCGAACTCTTTGCTGCGGCGGTTCCGATATGCGGTGGCGGCAGTCCGGAAAAGGCGAAGCTTTTCAAGGATGTCCCCATCTGGGCGTGGCATGGCGAAAAAGACACTACCGTTCCGGTCAAGAACACCCGCGACATGATCGACGCCCTCAAGGAAGCTGGCGGCAAACCGATCTATACCGAGGTTCCCGGCTGTGGGCATGGCGTATGGGGCAAAACTTTCGCCGCCCCCAAGCTTTACGAATGGCTCTTCGCACAGAAAAAGAAATAAGAGCACTATTACAGGCTCCGACCACACAAGCCAGATAAGACACCACACCCCGGCATCCGGCATGCCGGGGTGTGTTCATGCCGCAAGGTGGTCTTTGCAACAACTAAAGCGCAGGCCTATTGCACTGAGATATTTCATATCCATAACGAAAACAATACCGTTCATCCTGAGCCTGTCGAAGGATAAACGCATTAGGCCGTTTCCATTCGCACTTCGACAAGCTCAGCGCGAACGGAAAAATGATGTGAATCGGCTTCCAAACATTTTTTATTACCTCATGACCATGACAATGGCTAAAATATCGGCAACCAACAGATAGATTTTCGGAAGGCGGAACCTTTGCCATGACAAACCACAAAGCGGGGTTGCCTGCGGAATTCAATATCAGCGCGATTACGCACCACCACGGTACAGCTCACAAACAGAAATGCCACAGCCACCACTTTTACGAACTGCTCTGCATCTCCGAAGGCGAGACGCATGTAATCATAAAAGGCCGGGAGTATGTGGCAGGACCGGGCGATCTGCTTATCTACTATCCCGACGAAGAGCACGAGGAAACCGTTCAGCCCGGTAAATTCTCTTACGTCTGGCTCCGCTTTCCCCGCAACACCGCGACCTACGACGCCGACTTCCCCACCCAGGAGATGGCCGGCCCCCTCATCCATCTGCCGTGGCCCGAGAGGTTCCAGAAAATCTTCCACGAGATGATTGTCGAATACCAATCGAAAGATGAATGGAGCGAGATCCTGATCCGCGCCGGCATGACCAGCTTTTTCGCCTTGCTTCAAAGGGGTCTACGCTGCACCGATGCCAACAATCATCTGAAAGACGGGCAGCACGAGCGCATGGGCGCAGCCCTGCAACTAATCCACGGCGCACTCTCCGAGAACGTCCCCCTGAGCAAGCTCGCCAGTAAAAGTTTCATGAGCGAATCCCACTTCAGCCACACCTTCAAGGAAGTGATCGGCGTATCGCCCAAGCAGTACATGATTCAGGCGCGCATCGCCCGTTCGCAGGAGCTTCTCAAAACTACCGAGCAGTCCATAAGCGAGATCGCGTGGACGGTCGGTTACGAAAACCAGCACCACTTCTCCCGCGCCTTCCGCAAGGTCGCGGGCATCTCCCCCACCGAGTTCCGCAACAAAAGCAGAAAATGAAACAAAGCCCGCAGGTTCATCTATTTACCAAGGGGCGCCTGTGGAATACTCTCCCAGCATGCGGATAGACCGCTTACCTTTTGGCAAACTTTAAATATCTGTTCCCGATGCGCGGACGTGCGGATGCACAAAGGAGATTAGCATGGCAAAAATCGCTTTTGCCGGGTGTGGGCATATCCATACCCCAGGTTTCATGGACAAGGTCAACGACAGAAAAGACTCAATAACCACGGTCAAGGTGTGGGATCATGACGGGGAGAGGGCGAGAGAGGCGGCGGAAAAACTGGGTGCTTCCGTGGCGGGAACGATGGACGAGATCCTGAGCGACGGAAGCATCGACGGCGTCGTGGTCTGCTCCGAAACCGACCGCCATGAAGAACTGGTGATCGCGGCGGCCGAGGCGGGCAAGCACCTTTTTATAGAAAAGCCCCTCGGCTTCGGCGTGGAGGACGCCCGCAAAATGGCCTCGGCCATCGAGAAGGCCGGGGTAATTTTCCAGACCGGATACTTCATGCGCGGCAACCCGATCAACATGTTCCTCAAGGAGCAGATCAAGGCCGGCGCTTTCGGCAAGATCACCAACGTCAGATATAGCAACTGTCACGCCGGCTCGCTCAAGGGCTGGTTCGACACGAAGTGGCGCTGGATGGCCGACCCGAAACAGGCGGGCTGCGGTGCTTTCGGCGACCTGGGCACCCACGCCCTCGACATCCTCATGTGGTGGTTCGGCGACGAGGTGGAGAAGGCAACGGCTGTAATCAAGACCGTACTCGGCAGGTATGGCGACTGTGATGAAACCGGCGAAGGTATCCTGATCTTCCCCGGAGAAATAACCGCCAACCTGACCGCGGGATGGATGAACCTGGCCAATCCCGTAATGCTCCAGATCAACGGAACTGATGGGCACGCGGCAGTTATCGACGGGAAGCTCAGGCTGTGGGGAGAAAACTTCGACTGCGAAGACGGCGCCAAATTCACCGGCCTTCCCGAAGGCTTGCCCCACGCATTCGATCTTTACCTCGATGCACTCCTCGGCAAGGATGTTCCCCTGGTCGGGGTACGCGAAGCAGCGGCGCGCAATGCGGTCATGGCTGCGTTATATGAAAGTTCAAATTCCGGAAGCTGGGTCGTTCCCCAAGCCATATAACAAGGATTATGAAGATGAAAAAAGACAAACTAAAAATCGGCATTATCGGTTGCGGCGGCATCGCCCACGGACCCCACGCAAAGGGATGGGAAGAACTCGGCGAGACTGCGGAAGTTGTGGCGGTCTGCGACGTACGCGAAGAAGCGGCGCAAAGCCTTGCGAATAAAACAGGCGCAAAAAAAGCTCTCACCGACTTCAACGAACTGGTTTCACTTGACGAGATCGACGCCGTCGACATCTGTACGCCCAACAAGTTCCACACCCCCGCCGCCATCGCCGCCCTCAACGCGGGCAAGCATGTGCTCTGCGAAAAGCCCCTCGCCGTCAGCACCGACGAGGTAAAACAGCTTGGCGAACTGGCCGACAAAAAAGGCCTCCTCCTCATGACCGCCCAGCACATGCGCTATATGCCCATGAGCCTCTCGCTCAAACGCTTTGTGGACGATGGTGCAATCGGCAACCCGTACCATTCCCGCGTCCACGCCATCAGGCGCAACCTTTTGCCAATCTCGCCCGGCTTTATCGATTCAAGCCTCAGCGGCGGCGGGCCGTGCATGGATATCGGCGTCCACTGCCTCGATGCTTGCATGTGGCTCATGGGATTCCCCAAGCCGGTCAAGGTAACCGGTGTGGCGCGCACCAATTTCGCCAAGGGGCATGACATCC
>JAFGWW010000479.1 GCA_016936955.1 Planctomycetota bacterium
GGCCCCGTGGCCGGCACCATGAACCTGAACGACATGGCCATGGACTGGCGCACGGAACTTCCCGAATGCGTGACTGACAAGGATAGCTGGGCCGCGCGCTTTACGACAACCCTCACCGCGCCCAAGAGCGGAGCCTACACCTTCATTCTCGACGGTGCGCGGGATGCCGTGTTCTGCATCGACGATAATGTGGTGATCAGCCGCTACGAGAACGAGATGGACCCCGATACCGCTTCGGTAAAGATCATGCTGGAGGAGGGCAAGGAATACCGTCTCCGTTTTCATGTTATTCCCAGCGTCATGAGGTGCAGAGGCATTGCGAAGCTCCGTTGGCTTACGCCTACCGATACTGTAAACGATTCTTTCGATGACCTTATGCAGAAAGCGAAGGAAGCCGATGCGGTGATTTACGTTGGCGGCCTCAGCCACCAGGAAGATACCGAAGGTAAGGACAAGATCGGCATCGACCTTGCAGGCAGGCAGGACGAGGTTATTGCCCAACTCGCCGAGGCGCGGCCCGACACGGTTGTCCTCATGACAGGCGGCAGTCCATACGCCATGCCGTGGGTCGATAAGGTGAACGCCCTTATCCATATCTGGTACGGCGGGATGGAGGTTGGCAATGCGGCGGCGGAGATCGTCTTCGGCAAGGTCAACCCCAGTGGCAAACTCCCCTTCACCTTCCCGGTGAAACTTGAGGATTCGCCCGCCCATTATCTCGACGATTACCACGCCGACGTCTGTTATTACAAGGAAGATATTTATGTAGGTTACCGCTGGTTCGAGCAGCGCGACATAAACCCCCTCTTCCCCTTCGGCCACGGCCTGAGCTATTCTTCTTTCAAATACTCCAACCTCGCTGTCTCCACCGGCGGGGAGGGCGCGGCAGTGGTGAGCTTCGATATCGAAAATACCGGTACCGTGGCGGGGGCCGAGGTGGCGCAGCTTTATGTGGGAGACAGCGAGTGCTCGGTGGGACGCCCGAAAAAGGAGCTGAAGAATTTTGCTAAGCTTTCCCTTAAGCCGGGCGAGAAGAAGAGCGTGAACCTCACCCTTACTGAAAAGGATCTCTCTTTCTTCCACCCCTCCCTGCGCAGATGGGTTGCCGAGCCGGGAGAGTTCAGTCTGCACGTCGGCTCTTCCAGCACAGATATCCGCCTCGAAGGGAAGTTCGATTACAAGGGCTGATCGACGATTGATTGAAGTGGAAATATTCAAACCGGGCGGGACGCCTGTTCCTGTCCGGTTTATTTTTTATGTCGCTTCGTTTGCAAACTGTCATCCTGAGCGGTAGCTAAGGATCTCTTCGAACAGCGAATAACGGAATAGTAAATTAGGGATGAGAAATTGATTTATCGGTACAAGCATCGCAGCATACTAATTGCCGTTCCCACTCCCCGTTCGTGCTGGGCTTGCCGAAGTATGAACAGAAACGGCCGACTCGCATCGTCGTTGATAAATTATTGGCTTGATTGGAAGCGAAGTCGACTGTTTCGCGAGTGCAGGGTGGATGCCACCGAAGATATCTTATGCCTTCAGAATGGCAGGCCGCCGTTTTTGAAAAGCTTTTCTATTACCAGTCCGCCCGCGCCGCGCAGGGTGCTCTCGCGCATGGCCATGGCGGGAAGGATGCTCGCGGTGGATGCGTTCAGCCCCAGAAGTTCGCCGCGGATGTGCCTCTGTAAAGGCTCGCAGAGCATGGCGGAAAATTCCGGCGACGGGCTGCCGATGAGTAGGCATTCGGGGTCGATCGCCGCCATGATCGGCGCGAGGGCGGCGGCCAGCCTTCCGCTCAGGCGGTCGAGCACGTTGGCGACGGCCGGGAGCTCGGCGCCGAGGGAGGCGATGTCGGCAGCGGTGGACGGTTTGCTTCTGACATTGGGCAGGGCGGAGACTTCTTCGCATATGGCGGGGATGCTGCAATAGGTTTCCACGCAGTCGAGCTTGCCGCATTTACAGCGCCGGTTCTCACTGCCGCCTTTTACATGGCCTATCTCGCCCGCCGTGTGCGAGTGGCCTTCGATGCGACGCCCGTGCATCATGGTCGCGCAGGCCACGCCCTCACCGATGCCGACGTAAAGCAGGTTGTCCGCTTTTTTGATCTCCCTGTCGAACCATGCGTGCGCCCAGAGCTGGCAGCGGTAATCGTTGTTGACGATGACGGGAAGCCGCAGCTTTTCCTCGATCATGCTCCCGAGATCCACGTCCTGCCAGTCGCTGAGATTTACCGCCCGCAGAACCTTGCCGCTTGAGGGGTCGACCGCGCCGGGGATAGATATCGCCGCGCCGGCCGGTTTGCGGGGGTCGGATTTCACTATGTGGCGCACCGCCTTGCCGATAGCGGCCACAACCGCGTCCGGAGTGTTATCCCCCAGCGGCGTTGCCTCTTCCCGCGAGACGGTTCCGTCAAGTTCCACCACTGCAGTTATGATTTCATGGGCCGTGACCATGGAGGCGATAGCGTAGGACGAGCCTCCCGCAATCAGGATCGGGCTCCGTATCGACCCCGGCACGCTCTCGGCAATCAGCCCCTTTTCCAGCAGTTCGGCAATCAGGTTTGTCACGCTGGATTTGCGTATATTGCAGAGCTTGCTCAACTGCGAGCGCTGCATCTCGCCCCCGTAATGCAGGTTGAGAAGGATCGCCGCGAGGTTCTCCTGTCTTTTTCGTGCCTGTTCGCTCAAACCGTTGCCCTGTCTTTTTCCTGAAAAAAATATTCCCTGCGGTGGGGGCGCGCTTTGCCTGCCCCGCCCGCGTAAGCATTTATTCAATATAGAATTATATCAAGCCCCCGTCAAACGAAATGCCTTTTCTTGCCTGAATAAGTTACGAAAAACAAACGAGTCAATAATAAATAAATTTGCAAAGTAACATATATGCGATTATATAGAGAGGGAAGAGCATCTGATATTCTTGATTGGAGACAAAAGTGAAGCGGATCGTGGTTACGAGGCTTGACGGCGGATTTGCGGAAGGCGAACTTGAGCGGGTCGGCCGGGAGCTGGATCGGCTTGAGCATCACAAGCTGGATGTGCTCAACTGGCCGGAATTTTCTTACGCGCCAACCGTGTCTTTTTCGGTGGGGCATGACGGGGACAGCCTGTTTATCAAGTACCGGGTTATGGAAAAAACGATGCTGGCCCTCTGCGGCGAGAGCAACCAGCCGGTATGCACCGATAGCTGTGTCGAATTCTTTTTCTCAACGGACGACGGCGAGTATGTGAATTTCGAGTTCAACTGCATCGGCACCGCGCTGGTGGGGCAGGGGGCTTGCCGGGAGGGGCGCGTTCTTTTTACCCCTGCTTCAATCCGCAGAATCCGGCGGATCTCAACCCTTGGGACTGAACCCTTCGCCGAGAAAGCAGCGCTGGATTCGTGGGAGCTGCTTGCTGCGATTCCGCTTGAACTGGCCGGTTTGCCTCGAGGCATCCCGGCGGGCGGCATGGTCTGTCGCGGAAATTTTTACAAATGCGGCGACGCGCTTTCGACTCCCCATTACCTGAGCTGGAACCCGGTTGTTTCAGCCGCCCCCGATTTTCATCGCCCCGAGTGTTTCGGCGAGATTGTTTTTGAATAGGAGAAGTAACGATGCTTAAAGGCAATGCGGTGATCGGGCAGAGCGGCGGGCCCACCTCGGTAATCAACTCCAGCCTTGCGGGTGTTATTGAGGGCGCGAAGAAGTTTTCCGGGATTGATAATCTCTACGGCATGAACTTCGGGATCGAAGGGTTCATGGCCGAGCGCCTTATCGATCTTGGCGCACAGAGCGACGAGGTCATTTGCGGATTGCGTTCGACCCCGTCCTCGGCTCTCGGCTCGTCCCGTCATAAA
>JAFGWW010000480.1 GCA_016936955.1 Planctomycetota bacterium
CTGCACGCCGTCGCTATGCTGAACCTCGTCGGCGAACTTCTTGATGGTGATGCCGTTGATCATGTTGTAATACATTATCGCGTCGAGACGCGGGTTGTATTTGCTGTATTTGCAGTCGAAGGTGTTGTGCGCGTCGCCGGAGGTTCCGCGCGCCTTGCCGTTTCCGTCTGGGTACAGGATACCAAACCAGCTTACATTCGCACCACCTTCGGCAAAGAAGGCGGTGATTTTCTTGACCACTTCCTTTGCCACGGCGTAACGGGTCTGGCCCTGGCTGTTGAGGCCAAGCTCGGTGCACCAGATTGGTTTTTCGGCGTTGTACTTCTTGGCCATTTCCTTATATCGGCGCACGCCCTGACGTACATTTTCATAGGTTTCATAAACATGGTAGTCGTAGGCATCGGTGTACTTGTGATAGCCAGCCTCAAAGAAAGATTCAAGGGCCGGAACCGAAGTGGTGACGATGAAAATATCCGGCTTGACTGATTTGAGAGCCTCGTAGGCGATTTTGTAGGCTTTTACTTTCTCTGCCACCTTTTCGGGCCGTTCATTCGGTTCGTTGCCGAGCATGACGCAGCGTAAGGACTTCGTGTCCTTGTGCTTGGTCATAAAATCGATACAGCTCTTGCGCAATTCGTCTTCGGTGATATTTGTCCAGCCTTTGCGCTCAACTTCGCTGACGCCTTTACCGCTCGGACCGCCATACCAGTAGTCGCCAAGATCCCGGATATGCTCCCACCCGCTGTCGCCCCATGTTCCGATATTACGATGGCCGATGCGGCTGGCAATATCCTGGTAATCCCTGATGCGGCTATCCCAGTTACGGATGGTAAAGGGAATATTGACCGGATCATATTTTCTTGATTCCGCTTCGGGCAGGCGCGCGAACGCGCTGTACTCACTCGCGTCCTCGAAGCCCTTCATCGTCATGAGGACATGAAGCTCAAAATATTTCCCGACCTGCAGCTTGTCCTTGGGAAGGGTGATGGAGGTGGAATAGCAGAAACGCTGGTTCTTGACGCCGTTGCGCACAACGTCAAGCTTCTGGGCCGGGAACTGCTCGGCACCCCAGTAGTCGGTGATGAGGGCCTGGATCTGGCGCGCGTCCTTCGGCAGGGGCTTGGTGCTCTGGACGTCGATGTTGAGCTTGACCTCGTCCTCGGGGAGGAACATGTTGCCGACTACGCCGCTGCTGATGACGATGCGGTCGACGATCTGCTCTTGCCTCTCAATAAGGAGCGGTGTAGCCTTGAGAACGTCGATGTCGCAGCTTCCGAAAGTTTTGTGTACGGTTACGATAAAGCGCGCTTTGGCCGTACCCTTGGGGAAGTCAACCTGCTTGCTGAAAGGCTTCCAGTTTTTCTTGCCCGTCTGGTCGACGATCGTCATCTGGTCGATCTTCGCGCCGGAGGCGTCGAGCATCTGCACATTGATCCGCATGCAGAAACTGCTGTCGGGAGAGTTCATGTCGCTGCGGGTGGCTCCGCTCAGGTTCCACGGGCCAGGAGCGGCGGCGAAGGTGGCACCCGTTACCGTGACGTTGTCGTTGAGTTGGTTTTCGCTACGCGACACGCGCAGGGCATTGGGGCCGTCAAAGGGTGTGTCCTTGATAATCGAAACCGACCCCTGCGGGCCAGTGGCGCTCCATCCATTGGGGAGGTCCGCTTTCTTGTCAAAGGATTCGATATACTGTTCGCCACTCACCGCAGCCATGGTCTTTACGACGGCGCGGATGTCGGTGATCAGAATTTCGGGCTTCTTGTCGTCCGCATTGCCGCCGCCCACAAGAATGTGGAACGAGTCGGCGCCGCCGTGCCACTTTCCGTCATTGGCGCCGCCCCAGTGCTCGCCGCCAGCGACTTTGTCCACCGCGATCTCGACATCATGCCAGTTACCGTCGGGGTTGAGCTTGAAGCCCTTGGCCTGGTGGCACTGCTTGGTGCTGTCGATAAGACGGACGTTGAAACTCTTCGTGTTCGAGGTCTTGATCTTCATCTTGATGACGGAGATGTCGGCGCCGCCGAGGCCGCGCCCGGTTGAGACATAAGCGCCGCCGCCGGTAAAGTCGCCCTTGAATTCGAGGGCGTACTCGCCGGGCGCGGGCTGGTCTTTTGCGACGCTGACCCCACCCTTGGCGCCGGGGAATTCGCGGCCGTCATTGAAGGACCACGCAAGCTCACCTTCGCGGAGGAAGTCGTCGAGGCGTTCTTCCTTGACAATCTCTTTCTTCTCGGCCGCCACGCGCATCTTTACGCCGGAGATCCAGAGACTTCCCTTTTTGGCTTCGCCGAAATCGTTCTTCCCGCAGAGGAGATAAAGCGACTTGACCGGGTTGTGCCACTTGCCGTCCTTGGCGCCGCCCCATCCTTCGTAACGGATAACCGCCTCGACTGAGGAACTGGTGCCCGCTTTTTCGAAATACTGCATGACGGGGAAATTGATCTGCTGCCAGTTTCCGTCGGGATTGATGCGGTAATTGATCTGGTGGCACTGGCTGGTTCCGTCGATGAGGCGCATGGTAATGTGGTTCTTGCCCTTGGGGGCCTTGAGCCAGAAAGAGAGGCTCTCGATGTCATTGGGCGGGAAGCTGAGGCCGGTCTGTACATAAATAC
>JAFGWW010000481.1 GCA_016936955.1 Planctomycetota bacterium
ACAAGACTCAATACGTACCCGAATGCGCTCGGCGATTTTGTTTGCTTCGGAAATGGAGGTGCGGGGAAGTACTATCGCGAATTCCTCGCCGCCGTACCTGGAAGCAATATCGACATCGCGTATCTCTTCTCGGATTATCTTGCCGATCTCGCGAAGAACTACGTCGCCGGCAGGGTGCCCGTAAGTATCGTTGTATTGCTTGAAAAAATCGATATCAAGCATAATAACCGAAATGTCGTTGCCATAACGCTCGTAACGGCTGATCTCGCCCGCCAGTTTAGCCATAAAGGTTGTGTGGTCATAAAGGCTGGTCATACCATCCTTGAGCGCCACCTCCGCCACGGTCGCCATCTGTGGCGAAGAGATAAGCATGGGTGCATCAAGCAGATCGGTTATATTCGAAAGGTAATCCAGTGCCGCAACTGTGATTTTAACATTGCGGCCCAGTTTTTCGCTCATTTCGTATTTATGTTTCAGGATCCGATCCCACAGGTCTTTCGACTGTTCTTCAGGGAAATACTGGTGGGTAATGGCGAAAAGAAGGTCAGAATACAGCTTGTCGCCGCGGCGCTGACGCAGCGATTCATAAAGCAACTGATCATGGTCGCTCATCTTGCTGTCGCCAGCAATGGCAGAAACAAACTCCACTTTCAGTATATGATTGTCCAATAGCTTCAACAGGCTGGATTTAGCCATGGTGCGCTTGGACGTATTTGTTCTTTCAGAATCTGGCATAGCTGTTACTCTTTCGGTGCCCCTCTCACATCATTATTCATTATAAGTATCGACTTGCAAATCCTTCTACATATTATCCGTATTTTTTGAAGTTTCTTCAAAAGACGCCTCGGAGAATCGTTCCAGAATAAAAACGGCCAAAAAGCCGACAATCATCAGAAAAATGGCAAAAAACACGCTCGAATCGAATGAAGCGGGTAATATATTGGCCTCTTCCAGAGTTTTCATCTTTCCGTTGATCATTTCCTGCCTGATGGTCTCTTTCCACGGCCAGACCTTGCGCATGGCGCCGATCATGAATCCGGTAAGTACCGCCATGGTAAGGTTATGGTAATGTTTCAGGAAAAACCGCAGCAGCCGTGAAAATGAGGTAATCCCCACAACACACCCAAGGCCGAAGAGCAGCAGGATTTGAATGCTCCCGGCAGCAAAGGGTTCCTTGACGGCTCCGGTCACATAAGCATATTTGCCGAGAATCAGCAGGAGGAAAGAACCGCTGATACCGGGGAGGATCATGGCGCAGATCGCAATCATCCCGCAGAGGATGATAAACCACCACGCGTCCGGCGTCTCGACCGGGATCAGCCCCACAATGATATAAGCTCCCGCAATGCCGAGAGCGAGCAGCGGCGCAGCACTCGGCCAATGCTCGATCTTTTTCCCGATATAGATAATCGACGCCGCGATAAGCCCGAAGAAGAGCGACCACGTCGGCACCGGATGATGCTCCATCAGGTCATGCATCAGTTTGGCCATGCTGACAATCGCGGTGCCGATACCCAGAAGGAGCGGCAGGAGAAAACGCAGGTGGCTGCGGGCGAGAGCCTCCTTGAAATTGAGGGAGAGAACTGCCCTCACAAAACCCGCGTCAAAAGAGGCGATGGCATCGACAAGGTTGTCATAAATCCCGGTGACAAAGGCTATCGTCCCGCCGGATACGCCGGGAATAATATCAGCCGCGCCCATGCAGAACCCTTTGGCACTGAGAACAGCCATGTCACGGGACGCGGCTGGCCCGGAGCTTAGTCTCCACGCTTCGGCCCACGTAAGAGGTGCCTTTTTAACTTCATCGGCCCCGGCGGTAACCCCACCGGAGCCGCTATGGTCTTCTTGCATTATTGCTAAATCCTTATGGGAAATAGAATGGTTATTTGTACCACTATGAATGACTATAAAATTAAATCGTAAGTTAATTCAGTTGCGCATACCGCTTGCCATTCATCATTACTCTTCGGCATCATAAACCCGCGCCCACCACCGATTGTTTATTTCTCGCTTGAACAGGAATACTTTTCTGCCCAAATCGGTATCGACCAACGCTGCCGAGTAAGATTCGGTTTGTCCCGTATTCAACTTAACCTCTCGCACTTCTTGTATCCTGTATGTCTTGATGTGCCCCTCGTCGAATCCGACGAGCTTGATAGCAGCGGCAAAAATAACGTCGGGACTTGCCGACGCGGGAAGGTCTATATTCAGAGCCAGCCCATTGATCCACATGCCATTGCTTGCGTTCAGGCTCGTGACAAGCTTGTCGATCGGGTCAGAGGCTGTGGGGTTGGTTACCGCACAAGACGCTAGAACCAGACAAAGCAGTATAGCCGCTATACTCTTCATTACGATTTACCCATACAGTATTACCTGATTATAGATCTCGGCAATGGCAAGTCAATCGGCGAGAATCGAGGCAATAGCGGAGATCAGCTTGTCAGTCTCCTCGTCCGTTCCGATAGATATGCGCAGGCAATCCTCAAGGCGCGGGGTCTCGAAATACCTTACCAGTATTTTACGTTCGCGAAGCTGCTGATAAACATCTTTCGCGGTTGGGTTTGTGAACTTCGCCAGTACAAAATTGGCCTGACTTGGAATAACCTCCACGCCCAGAGCGGAAAGCTCTTTTGTCAGGCGCGAACGGGTGTTTATGACTTTCTGGAGATTGCTGCGAAAATAATCCTGATCCTGCAATGCCGCGAGCGCCCCGACCTGCGCAAGGCGGTCGACGTCGTAAAAATCACGAACCTTGTCGAACTGCCGGATAAGTTCCTGCGAGGCAAAACCAAGCCCGAGGCGCAACCCGGCCAGAGAATAGCTTTTTGAAAAGGTTCTGGTTACGACGAGGTTGGGGTAATCCTTGAGCATCTGGATTGCGGATACCTGGGCGAAGTCACCATAGGCTTCATCGACCACGACAATGCCGTCGAGAACAATGCCGCACAGCTTGGCGATATCCCCTTCCGAGAAGAGGGTTCCGCTGGGGGCGTTGGGGTTGGGAAGAAAGACGACCTTGGCGTCCTCCACCCCGAGTTTTTCGGGCAGGCCCCAGTCGTCGGAAAAATCGATCAGACGAAAGTAAGCTCCCTGCATCGCCGCGAGGGTGCGGTAATAGGTGTAACTCGGATAGAAGGCCACAACCTCGTCACCGGGCGAAACGCAGGACTCGAGGAGAATGCGCAGCATTTCATCCGAACCGTTTGTTACCAGTATCTGCTCGGGGGCGATACCGTAAAGCTTGGCCGCCTCTTTCCGAACCAAAGCGCTGGAGGTTTCGGGGTAGCATTTCAGGGAGCCGAGTTCATTCCTGATTGCATCCAGAACCCTGGGCGACGGCGGATAGGGGTTCTCGTTCTGGTTCAGCTTGACCCACCCCTCCTCCTCCGGCTGGTAGCCGGGGATGTATCCGTTCATGTCTTCAACGTTATTCCTGATATATGACATCTCAAAACCCTTGAAAAAGGCTTAACTTCATAATGTTGATGCTAGTGCACATTGCAGAAGCACGATAATCAGTAAAGATCTTCCATCCTTACCTTGACCGCATTCGCGTGGGCCGTAAGCCCTTCGATCTCGGCCATCTTAATAATATGCCGCCCGGTCATCTTGAGGCGGTCGGCGCTGTATTCGATCACGGAAATATCTTTCACGAAATCGTAGACTGACAGACTGGAACTGAACCTTGCAGCGCCGCCAGTCGGGAGGACGTGGTTGGTTCCGGCGAAATAGTCGCCAACCGGCTCGGTAGAGTATGGGCCGAGGAAGACGGCGCCCGCATTCTCCACTTCACTGAGGAGCGCATCCTGATCAAGAGCGATTATCTCGAGGTGCTCAGGTGCGATAAGATTGGACGCCTCAATCGCCTGCGACATGCTCTCGCAGAGGAAGATACCGCCGAAGCGCTCGAGGGCGGAGGCGATTGCGTCGCGCCGTTCCAGATTATCAAGCTGGCGCTGAACCTCGATCTTGACGCCAGCCGCCAGATCGCGGTTGTCGGTCAGGACAACGCCAGACTCGTAAC
>JAFGWW010000482.1 GCA_016936955.1 Planctomycetota bacterium
CAGGAGCGCGCCCGGGTGCGCGAAATTTATGAGCGCATTGAGAAACGTGTCGGGAATCTTTCCTTCGCTGATTTCTGCTGCGGCTATTCATCCGACGATCCTGACGTGATGGCGCGCATGATGAAGCTTCTCGCGGTTTATGGCTGCAGTGGAGACCCGCTCGAAATCAGCCAGCTTGAGACCTTCACCAACGACGTGATGGAGAACGTCTGGAACGGACTCCGCGAAGCGATCACTGAATCATATATGCACTCAATAACCGAGGATGAGTGCAGGATCTTATGCGGCCTCCTGGGCTTTAGCTATGACGAGATCAGCGCCAATGCTGGCGCGAGTGAAGACGGGGAGGATGCCGCCGATGAGTGATGTCTTTGACAAGCTATCTAGTGTCAGCGGCCTGACGCGCTTCGAAGTAGACGCGATATGGGAGGGAGTAAAGGCCAACCGGAAGCGTCTTGAAGAATGCGACCATCCCCATGAGTTTGAACTTGTCGATCAGGACAAGGTCGTGCGCAACGCCAGGTGCAGGAAGTGCGGCGGTGTTGTTGTCGCCACCAACGCGCTCTGGTATATCGACGGCTTGGCGCATGCATCAAAATGTGAGGGGGGATCGAAGTGATCTGGAACCTTATTTCAAACCCGAAGTTCTTTCCGACCTTGTTGTCTGTCCTCGAACTCTTTGCGGCGGCTCGTTATGGCTTCTGCTCCGACTGGGGCAGGGTAATGTATTGGACCTGCGCGGCCGGCATCACCTTCGCCGCTACGTGGTTGATGGGGCACTGAAAATGGCAAAGAAACCTTCACGTCAATGGTATCCGGCTGACTGGCTCAAAGACCCTGCTCTCTCCATGTGCAGCCCCGCCACGCGCGGGATCTGGATGGATATGCTCTGCGCCATGCACGAGCTCGACGAGGGCGGGGAGGTCTGCGGAACGTATCAACAGCTTGCGCGTATCTGTCGTTGCAATGAGGCAGAAATTGAGGTCGCGATCGCGGAACTTGCCGCCACAAACACCGCAGATGTCACGGAGCGTCACGGAAAAGTCACGGTCATAAACCGGAGAATGTCACGCGAATGTCACGCCCGGAAATCTGACGCGCAAAGGCAAGCCCGTAAACGGGTTAAGGGTAGCGGTGGGGATGATGTCACGGAAAAGTCACAGCCATGTCACGGCCATGTCACGGAAAAGTCACGATTGCATTCTTCTTCTTCATCTTCTTCTTCCTCTTCATCTCCTTCAGAGGAGGAGGAAAAGATTCCTGAAAAAAAGGAACTGTGGGAGAGGCTGCGCAGGGCATTTCCGGAGCTTGACCGTTTGGGGTCGGCGGCGGTGCTTGGCGGCCTGGCGGAGAGGAACGGCTCCGGGGCTGCGTGGCTGGCTTGTGTGGTGGAGATGTGCAGGCGGGAGCAGGTCAACCGCCCGGCGGCTGTGGCCGAGGTGGAGCTGCGCAAGGGCTGGAAAAACGAAGCGGCCACGGTGGCGGTGAGGCGCATCCTCGACCCTCCGCCCAGGGCGAACGCGGTTTGCCCTGAGTGCGGGGCTGGTGCGGTGCGGGTGGCGACCGCCGCAGGTAGCGGCAAGAGGTTGATCAGGTGCGACAAGTGCGGGAGGAAGTGGTGATGGGAATACTTATCAGAGGTTTTTTAGCCGATGACGATTCGTGTCAGCAGATGCTTTACGCAAAAGGTCATCACGACAAGATCGATTTCCTTTCTGCATGTCGAGAGGAAGCAGATTTTGCTCTGATCAATGACGATGACGAGATCAGGCATGTGTACATGCGCTGGTGCCCGGTAAGGAACAGCATCGTCGGTGATCTCGCGGCTTACTTTCAGGACAAGCCAGGCCGCGGTGCTTTCAAGGTAACTGTCCTTAATGTATGGCTTCCCTTGTGGGATACGCAGGAATACCACGAGCGGTTTAAAAGTTCCGCCACGAATGGCACCGAATGAAAATCATCGTTTTCGGAAAAGACGGCTGCGGTAAGTGTGAGGCGGCTAAGGGCAAGCTCAAGCTGCTTGGATTTGAGTATGAGGAGCGGATCCTTGCAGATGCGATCGAGCCGCACGAGGGATGGAGAGAAGACGATACCTCAGGGATTATGGCAGCCCATTCGGATCTCGACACAATGCCAATCATCCGCATCGGAGAGAAGTATTACGACTACTCCTCAGCGATGAAACTTTTGAAACAGATCAGGAAGGGGATGAAGTGAATAAGTGTCCTTACTGTGGATACGATGAATTTTTCTGTGTTACCAGAATGTCTGGCATAGGGGCAACCAATTATCGCTTTGATGGTGGGTTCAACTTTGGCGACACGCCGAGGCGGATGGTTGTTGATGAAGCCTTGCTGAAATGCGCGATCGGGTACGGCAACTGGTCAACAGCCAGTCACATCATAAAAGAGCATGGCCTTGTTACCGATAACAACAAACTCACGGAAAAGGGCAGGGAATATCTGTGGGCTGTATATAGTCAGGGGCGTTCAGTATGAGAATAAAAAAGCTCGTAGGTGTAGATTTGTTTTGCGGTGGTGGCGGTACCTCAACGGGCCTTATAACGGCCTGTAACCGGCTCGGCATTCCACAGGAGCGCATCGACCTGACGGCTGTCAACCATTGGAAGACCGCCCTTGAGACGCATTCGGCAAACCACCCTTACGCCAGGCATATTCCCCACCGCATTGATCAGGTGCGTCCGGAAGATGTTGTCCCCGGCGGTCGAGCCGACTTCCTCTGGGCAAGCCCTGAATGCACCCACCACAGCCGCGCCCGTGGGGCAAAGCCGGTAAACGACCAGAAGCGCGCCCAGGCGCACCTCGTCCTCGATTGGGCGGATCGCCTCAACCCGAGCCTGATCGGCATCGAGAACGTGCCTGAGTTTGTCGAGTGGGGCCCGACCTACGCCAGTGGACCGAACGCAGGCAAGCCGATCCCGTCGAAAAAGGGGGAATGCTTCAAGGCATGGCTCCAGATGCTTACGGCGCTGAATTATAATTTTCAATGGCAAATACTCAATTGCGCCGACTATGGCGACGCCACCACGCGGCAGCGGTTTTTCCTTCTCGCCCGACGCGGCAACAAGCGCGTCCACTGGCCTACGCCGAGCCACGCGCAAAACCCCGGCCTCGACCTCTTCTCCGGGGCGAGCCAGTCATGGCGCCCGGCCCGCGATATTATCGACTGGAGCATCCCCGGCCATTCGATTTTCCTGCGGCAGGAGGACGTCAAAGCCTCCGGCCTGCGGATCAAGCGTCCCCTCGTCGAGAATACC
>JAFGWW010000483.1 GCA_016936955.1 Planctomycetota bacterium
GTCAAACGCGCAAGCCCGGGCGCGGTTTACGTCGCTCCCGAAGGCGAGGCGACAAAACCCGGCGAGTCCCTGCCCCTGCCCGGCGACGCTGCCAAGGTGAAGGAATATTACGGGCGTCTCAAACAGCTCAAGCAGGACGTCGATGCGCTTCAGGAATATCTCAAGAAAGACGAACCCACGCCCGGCGATATGGCTGCAAACAAGGAGCGGCTGAAAGAGCTGGCGCGCATAAACGGATACCTGAGCCTCTCCGCCAACGAGGTGCTTTCCAGGCATCCGCTCTGGCTTATCAAGGAATTGGAGTTCAGGGATTTCAAACTGCATGAAGCATTGCCCACAGTGATTGTCAACGGTAAGAACATCTCCAGCCGCCCCTCCCTCGTGGAAGAACCGATGTCGATCACCGCCCTTCCCGATAAGGAAGCTCTCAAGGAGATCGGCGGCGGCGGAATCATTGACAAGGCCAAGGAGAGTGTTGGCGGAACGATCAAGGGGCTCTTCAGCAAATAAAAACCGTATACTGCGAGGCATTCAAGATGGGCAATGAAATCGAGGCGGAAGAAAAGACTAACGCTCCGCAAGAAGGCAGCACCGCGAGTAACGTCGCCGCGCAAAGCACATGGGCCGATACGGCGCGGAGCTACCGCTGGCCGCTGGCTTTTATCGTGTTGGCTGCGATAGCCGCCGGGGTTGCACTGCGCTTTTTCGATGCCGCCTCGGGCGCGATATCGTCGATGACCTCGCCGGTAACCGACATTGCCGAAAAGTTCCAGAGCAAGACAATCACCACCACCTTCAAGGCTGCCCTGCCCGAGCTCTCGGGCGAGAGCAATCTTGAAGTCGCAAGCTGCAAGGTTCTCGAAACACTCAGCAAGGAGGACGAGAAGAAAATCCTCTGGGACAATTTCTCCCTCGGCAAAACCGCCTCCGAGATCAGGGTCAGCGTCACCTACCGCTATCACGTTCCCCTTAACGGATACTGGCAGCTAGAGCAGAGTTCACAGACCTGCCTCGTGGTGGCCCCGAAAATCGCTCCCACCCTGCCCCCGGCCATCCACACCGACACCATGGAGAAGAAGACCGATGAAGGCTGGCTTCGTTTCAACGGTGAAGACCAGATGAGCGAACTGGAGAAAAGCATAACCCCCGCCCTCTCCGGATTCGCAGCGGATGACAAGCACATCAACCTCGTACGCGAACAGTGCCGCAAAAGCATCGCCGAATTTGTCCGCAACTGGCTCCTGCGCGAAGAGCAGTGGCGCACCGACAGATTCAAGACGGTAAAGGTCGTCTTCGAGGATGAGGACACCAGCGGCTACGACAGCGTCGGCCCGACAATAATCCTTGAGGAGCAAGGCCAATGAAGACGATTGTAAAGATAATCAAGAATCTGCTGGTGCTGGGTCTGGGCGCGCTTTCATTTATCTATCTGCTCAACCCCACCTTCGGCCTCTTTGAACTGATCCCGGACAACACCCCCCTCGTGGGCAATCTCGACGAGGCGGGCGCGGTGATCCTCCTGATGAACTGCCTGCGCTATTACGGCATAGACATCACAAGCCTTTTCAGCGGCAAGCAGGAGAAGGAAGTCGACGCAAAAGAGGTAAGCGGGGAGGAGTAAAGGCCACCCGCATTTACAGGCAGCCCTTAATATTCAGCATCCCGGATAAAAGGCCTTGACACCCGGCTTTTAGAATCTATAATCCATCTCTCACAAATAAGTGAGCCGAGGTGGCGGAACGGCAGACGCGCTAGCTTCAGGAGCTAGTTGGGGCAACCCAGTGGAGGTTCAAATCCTCTCCTCGGCACCAGATTAACACATGACGCGAAAGGCATTACAGCCTTTCGCGTCTTTTCGTTTCACGCCTGGTTATGACTAATTCAAATGTTTGGCGCAACTTTACCAAGAGAGGTAAATTTAACTGCCAACCGGATTCCGATGCGGTATAATTATTCTGAGGGTATCGCGTGCGGAGATGATCCGCCAGCCTGACGAATTAATAAAACGGAGAAGGCCATGATAAGATATATTGTCGTCATGCTTCTTTCTGTCGCCATTATGTCTGGCGGTTGCGAGCAGAGCCAGCGCAAGACCGACACGCGGAAGACAGCTCAGGAATTCAAGACCCTTGACCAGCTTACCATGCCCGACGGGACGAGGCCGTAAGGATAAAGCACGCCCACCATCTGCATTGGCTTAACGGTTCAAGAAAAAGCATGGATAAAAGTAAAGCGCCCGGCAACCATTTGGCTGCGGGCGCTTTTGTTGTGATAATTACTACCAACCATTACAGGCAATCGGCTTACGCCTTCGGCCAGTCGGTATGGAACCATTCGCCGGGCTCGCGGTCGACGCGCTCGTAGGTGTGGGCGCCGAAGTAGTCGCGCTGGGCCTGGATCATGTTGGCCCACACGCGCTCGCTGCGGTAAGCGTCGTAATAAGCGAGGGCCGAGCTGAAGGCCGGAACCGGCACGCCGAACTGAACCGACGCGACGATGACCTTACGCCAGTTGGCCTGCGCCTGCCGGACGATCTTCTTGAAGTACGGATCGAGCAGCAGGTTGGCGGGTTTGCGGCGCTTGTCGAAAGCGTCCTTGATGCGCTGGAGGAAGTGGGCGCGGATGATGCAGCCGCCGCGCCAGATCATGGCGATCTCGCCGAAGTTGAGTTTCCAGCCGTACTCCTTGCCCGCTTCGGCCATGAGCTGGAAGCCCTGGGCGTAGGAGCAGATCTTGGAGGCGTAAAGGGCGTCCTTGATTGCGGCGAGGAACTTCTGCCTGTCGCCCTTGAACACCTTCTTCGGACCGCGGAGCTTCTTGGCGGCAGCAACACGCTCGTCCTTCTGGGCTGAGATGCAACGGGCAAAGACAGCTTCGGCAATGGTTGGGGCGCAGATGCCGAGATCAAGGGCAGACTCACTGGTCCACTTGCCAGTGCCTTTCTGGCCGGCCTTGTCGACGATAATCTCGAGCATGGGTTTCTTGGTCTCGGGATCGTACTTGGTGAGGATATCGGTTGTGATCTCCATCAGGTATGAATCGAGGTCGCCCTCGTTCCACTCCTTGAAAACCTTGGCCATCTCGGGGTAATCCATGCCGAGAACGTCCTTCATGAGAACATAGGCTTCGGAGATGAGCTGCATGTCGCCATACTCGATACCGTTATGAACCATCTTCACGTAATGGCCCGCGCCGTCGTTGCCGATGTAGGTGCAACAGGATTCGCCGTCAACCTTGGCGGAGATATCGACGAGAATCTTCTCGACGCGCTCGTAGGCTTTCTTCTGGCCGCCGGGCATGATGGACGGGCCGTGGCGCGCACCCTCTTCACCACCGGAGACGCCGGTACCGACAAACATGAGGCCCTTGTCCTGAAGATACTTGTTGCGGCGAATGGTGTCGGGGAAGTGGGAGTTACCGCCGTCGATGATGATATCGCCCTTCTCCATGAGGGGTACGAGGGACTCGATGCCCTTGTCGACCGGATCGCCGGCCTTGACCATGAGCATGACCGGAGCAGGCTTCTTGATCGCCGCCATCAACTCTTCGAGAGTCTCGCAGGGAACAAGCTTGCTCTTGTATTTCTTGGCCGCTGCCGAATTATAGAACTCGTGCATCTTCGAGGTTGTACGATTGTAGATAGCCACCGTATATCCGTGATCGCACATATTGAGTACGAGGTTCTGCCCCATAACCGCGAGGCCGATCAGGCCGATGTCCGCTTTAGGCGCCATTTTTTTCTCCCAAAAATATTATAAAGAATTAACCGGTTAACAGTATACGGTTCATGTACGGAGCCGTAAGGCAATAATCGGGGCAAAGCCCCGCGACTTTACCAGGACGGATGGTCCGGGAGCGAGGCTTCGAACTCGTCGATAAGCTCGTCGGCGTAGGCTCCCGCGTAGGTGCCGGAGAAGAATCTGTCGAGAGCCTCGTCGTGCAGTCGTTTCCACGCCTTCTCCTCGTGCCCGGGAAGGATGGGATAGAAGAGCATGCCGTTGGCTTCGGCCGCCTGCCTGTCGCCGGGGGCGTCACCGATCATTAGGACATTAGCTTTGTCATAGCCCTTGCCCGCGGTGTTGGCGAGGTGGTCCTTTTTCTTGCCGTGCTCCTGCCCGCAGATAAGCTTGACGTAAGCGTCGATGCCGTGCTCGCCCCACTCGCGCGAAAGGGCTTCGGAGGGGGTGGAGCTTACCACAACGCAATCGGCCTTGGCCTGCATCTTTTCAAGGCTCGGCTGCACCGACGGGAAAGGCGGAAGGTCATGCACCATGTCGGCGATGCTCGCGTTTACCGCAAGGGACCATGCCATCCAGTTTTCAAGCTCATCATTGCCCGGCTCCTCTTCCATCAGCTTTTTGAGGGTGGCGTTGGAATGAACCGGGGCCTCCTCAAGCCAGCGGCGCATGCGGGGGATGGGCGGAATATTCGGCTTGCGCTCCATCGCTTCCGGCCATTCCTTGAGCAGATCGAAAACCTTGACTACGCCGGGCCAACGGTTGCAGCCACGCCATTTTGAATAAAGATTCACGAATTCGGCGGCGGAACGAGCATATTTCGAGATACTCTGGAGGTGAAAGTACTTGATAATGTTGGGTATGAAGCATTCCTTGTGCTTGAGCTCCATCGAATCGAAGACGCAGCCGTCGGAATCGATGCCGATAAAGAACTCCTTTTCTTTTTTGTAATTGGAAAAATCGGGGTGCAGACCAGACATCAACCGCCTCCTTCTGAAGAGCTCCGGGCAAGGCCGAAGCTGTTAATTTAACTTTCTGCCGATGCCGGGATAATACGCCAAGAGCCCCCAAAAGCAACGTTTTTGCATAAAAACGAGCGATTTCCGGCACATAATGCCCTTTCTTCTCGCCAATATACGCAAATCGCCTATCAACACAATCCGTTACTCACCCGCACACGGAGGCGCATAATATTTTCCAAGTATTTTATCCCCTTCCCTTGACATTCAATCCTTGCGAAGTATATTCAACCTTGTTGAATGCGCATATTAAGGATTTGCTCTTCCGCACAGATGGAGATGACAACAGAAAATGCTTACACTAGGCCAGAGAATACGTCGCCTGCGCAACAGGCAGCGCCAGACCCTGCAGCAGATTGCCGAGAGTTGCGGCTTCACCCGAAGCCTGCTCTCCAAAATCGAGAACGACAAGACTATTCCCCCCGTCTCCACCCTCATGCGCATTGCCGAGGCGCTTGGCGTCAAGGCTTCGGTGCTGCTCGACGAAGGCGAGGAGATAAGCTGCGCCTATACCGGCAAGGACAAGCTCACGGAAACTGGGTTCGTGATGACCGACAAGGGCTACGGTTTTTTCACCTTCGCCCCCCAATACAGCCGGAAGATCATGCAGCCCTTCATGTTCGTCGCTAAGAAAGGCGATGTCCTCAAGCACTCTCTAAACCATTCCGGCGAGGAGTTCATATATATGCTCGAAGGGGAGATGGAATACAGGGTGGGCGACATTACCTACACCCTGCGCGAAGGGGATTCGCTTTATTTCGACGCAGAAGAAAACCACGAGTTATCACCGATTACGGAGGAAGTCAGATATCTCGGCATTTTTGCCGAATCACAGGGAGACCAGAAATGAGCAACACAGCCACCGGCATATCAATCGATCAGTTTGCAGTAAGCCCGTGCAGCAGTCCGAAGTTCGGCCTTGAAGAAGCGCTGAAATCTTACTCCGCGCTGGGCTACAGGAAGTTCGAGCTTTTCAGCGCGTGGGCAGAGTCACGGGTAGAGCTTGGCACCGACCCGCAGGTGTATCTCGATCTGGCAGAGAAATACGGCATGGAGTACACATCCATGCACCTCCTGCCGATCGAGGACAATTACGAGGAATCGCTGGAGAAAGCGATAGCGGGAGCAAAACTCGCCAAGGCGCTGGGGGTAAAGGTTGTGCTATACAAAGCGAACAGCCGCGAGAATTACATCAAAGGCGCGAAGGATTTCCTCGACGCTATCGACGGCCTCGGCGTCACCCCCGTCCTGCAGAACCACGTAGGCACACCGATCACAACAGCCGACGATTTCAAGGCGGTCATCGACGGCATCGCCGACCCGCGCATGAAAACCCTGCTGGAAGTAGGCATGTTCCACTCTGTTGGCGTAAGTTGGCAGAAAGGGTACAAGCTGCTTGAAGGCTCGATCGCCCTCGTCCACATCAAGGACCAGATAGGAGAAAATCGCGTACCCTTCGGCGAAGGCGAGGTTGACCTCAAGGGATTGTTCGAGCACCTTGGCAACAAGGGCTATGACGGAGAAATCGTGGTGGAGATGGAGGTATGCCGCGACGATCAGGAACGCACATTGAAGCTTCTCAAAGAAGCGCGGGAGCATTGCGCAAACCTGCTCTAACCGTAGCCGGTGAATGGCGGAACACCTTAATCAAAACCAGGATGAAAAGGAAAGTCATCATGAGTAATTCCGAACTGCCCAGAATCTGCATCGTAGGCGCGGGCAACCTCTCGACCAAAAGGATCTACCCTAATATCGGAACCGCCGGCGGCAAGCTTGTCGGCATCTGCGACCTTGATCAGGATAAGGCGAAGAAAAACTCCGAACGCTGGGGCGGCACCGTATACAGCGAGTTGGAGAAGATGCTGGATACGGAAAAACCTGACGGCGTGATTATCTGCATCGGGCCGGAGATGCACGCCAAGCTCTCCAAAATCACTATCGCCCGCGGCATCCCCACCTATACGGAAAAGCCGTCCGCCCCCGACGCGGCGAGCGCCCTTGAGGTTGCGAAACTTGCGAAAGAAAAGAATGTCCTCTGCACCACCGCCTTCAAGAAGCGGTATAATGTGGCCTATACCCGGGCAAAAGAATTTATCTCCAAGTTCCCGGCGGAAGACCTTTACGGCATTTCCATCGACTACTGCTCGGCCCAATATGCCCCGCACAGAAGCTTTATCCACGATTTCTGCATCCACGTCATCGACCTTATCGGTTTCCTCGGAGGCGATATTGCGCAGGTTTTCGCATTCAAGAAGGATGCCGACGCCTACGCAGTAAGCCTCAAGTTCACAAACGGCGGGGTTGGCTCACTAAGCCTAAACGACGGGCGCTCCTTCCAGATCCCCACCGAGGAGGTGGAGATCAGCCTGCGGGGCGGCAATTTCATGAGCATCCACAACTCCAGCCAGTGGCGCATCGGGGAAGGCGGGAAATGCACCGAATGGCGCGAGCCCCCCACCTTCACCTCCGCCGGCGACAGCGGCTACGAGACGGGCCACCTCGCCGAGATTGAGGACTTTTTTGCAGCCATCCGTGAGGGCCGCACCACCCGCTCGAATATTTACGAAAGCTACAAGAGCCTGGTTCTCTTCGACGCAATCGTAGAATCGGCCGAAAGCGGCAAGGTTGTGGACATCGTTTACGAAACCATATAGTAAGGAATCAATCATGAACAAGGCAATTGTAACGCGTGCCGGCGACCATAAGTTACTGAAAACAGATTGGGGCCAGCTTACCTGGTACGCTTCGCGCGAGCAGGGCAACAGTGAGGTTGTGACGGTTGGCGAATGCAGAATAAATCCTGGCTGCGAGAATCCGAAACACCTGCATCCCAACTGTGACGAGGTTCTGGTGGTACTTGTTGGGAAAATATCCCACTCTATCGAGGGGGAGAATGACGTGGAAATGTCGCAGGGAGACTCTATTTCCATCCCGCCCAACGTCAAGCATAACGCACGCAACATCGGCGCAAACGAAGCAGTCCTCTCAATCTGCTTCTCCTCGGCCGACCGCGAAACGGTGGGAGAATAACCGTTTTCCCGTCCCTCTCCCCTGCCCACCCCCATGCCCTGCCCCGTGCAGGGCATTTTTTTATGCCAGAAAATGAACTTTTACCGTAAGGACCCGCTTGCACACGCAATTCCCTGCTATATACTACAAGGAATATTTATTGGCATTTCTGATCTACTTAACGCGACGGCTTATTTATTCAGGCAGGAAGGACAATCATGAGCACACCACTACGCGGACTTGGAGTATGCACCCACTTCTGCAGGCGGAAAATCGGATGGAAAGCGGAAAAGCTTCTCCCCATGGCAGCGGAGATGGGGGTCAGTCTTGTCCGGGACGAGATCCTGTGGTCTGACGTGGAAAAAGAGAAAGGCATTTATGCCGTACCGCAGGTAGATCTTGAGTGGATGCAGCAAGCAACCGATCTCGGCCTCGGTATCAATCTTCTGCTCTGCTACGGCAATAAGCTTTATGAAAACCCCATGGATCCAAAAGCCTACACCGACTACGCCTGCTATATGGCGAAAGAACTTATCGGCAAGTTCAATATCGCTTCTTTCGAACTCTGGAACGAGCCCACTAATTTCGAGATGAAGGCGGCTTATGGCGGATCGTGGAGCGGGCAGGAACCGTGTTTGTGGCTTGAGAAGTACGCGGAGCTGGTTTCATTCAGCGCTGCGGAACTCAAAAAGGTTGCCCCTGACATACCGCTCATCGTCGGCCCCGGCGAGATACAGTTCTATTATATGGCGAAGAATCATCCCGAATCGCTGGCGAATGTGGACGGTTTCGGCATCCACCCCTACCCCGGACGCTTCCCGCCGGAGACGGTTCCGTGGGGTGGGGCACAGATTCACGAACGCGACGGCGCTTCGGTTGCCGATGACGATCACAGCTATATTTCCCTGTGGCGTCGGCTGCAGGAATGCTGCACGGAAAATATCGGCCGCCCGCTGCAGATGCACACAACCGAATGGGGCTACACCACCTACGA
>JAFGWW010000484.1 GCA_016936955.1 Planctomycetota bacterium
AACCCCTCCGGGGCTACGCCCCTACAGGCTTGCCAAAAGAGGGAAATAGTCACATAATGGGTGGACGCGTGGATGGGGGCAGGTCAGCTGCGGATGTCGGTGTTGATGCAGACACTGATGATGCAGCGATCGAAAACTCTTTTATAGAAAAGGATGAACAGCGAATATCCCTGCCGGACCCGGACAACCTCACTTCTTCATCAACCGTGATAGATTCAAATAAAAATATCGATCAGGTGAAAAATACGCAGACGGAAGAAGTAAAAAGAAAAGCCGAAACGCGTATAGAGCAAAAGCCTTGTCATGATAATAAAAAGGCTGCGAGCGATGCTCGCTCTAAACGAAAGCTTGTCGCCAAATCGGTCAACATCCTTGAGTTATGCTCCGCACCCGGAATATATGAGGGCAAGCAGGTTTGGTTTATTGGCAAGCTCCATAAAAAAGACCCGATGGTGCGTAAGGATTTCGGGAAAGATATGCTTGTTGTGTACAGGTTTGTCATCAGTTGCTGTGTAGCCGACGCAACGCCGGTGGCCGTACTGCTTGACTTGGATGATTCGCCCACGCTTTCTGAGGATTCATGGGTCAGAGTGGAAGGACGGTTTACAATTGAAGAGAAGGATGGGAATAGAGTGCCGATTATTCTCAATCCGGTCATGAAGGGAACTGAAAAACCGTCATATCCCTATTTATATTGAATCGTTCCCGGGGAAATATTATTAGTCATCCCTTAGGGTTATGAATTTCTCGGCGGACTGGTCAGAAGTATGACGATGAAAAACGGTCCGCCCAGAAATGCAGTCAGAACGCCGACGGGAAACTCGGCGGGAGCTATGACGCTACGGGCCGCGGTGTCACACCATGTCAGAAAAACTCCACCAGCTAGAAAGCTGCATGGCATCAGCCACCGGTGGTCGGGTCCGAAAATCAGACGGCAGACGTGGGGCACGACCAAACCGACAAAACCAATAGGGCCACAACATGCCACTACCCCTCCGATTGTCAGGGAGGAAGCAAAAAACAGCGCTTTTTTGCATCTGGCAACTTCAACCCCGCGCCCGGCGGCCAGTTCTTCATCAATTGACAGTAAATTCAGCTCATGCACATAAAATGCCAGCACTGCTGTGCCGCCGAAGACAAATGTGAGCAGGCGCAGCACTGGTGTCCAACCCACTACATCAAGCGACCCCATCAGCCAGTGAACGATCTGGAAGGAATGCGAGAAGTCGCTGAAATACTGGATCAGCATGATAAGGCTTGAGAAGAAAAAACTCATCGCCACGCCCGCCAGCAGCATTGTGGCCGAAGAAAAACTCGCCCGGATTCTGGTCAACCCATAGACAATCAGGATTGTTGCCCCGGCTCCGAGAAAGGCGCAGATAGAATTGGACGGAATACCGAAAACTACCAGGCTAAGTCCCATACTGATACTAAGCGATGCCCCGAAAGCCGCGCCGGAAGAAACGCCCAGCGTGAATGGACTTGCAAGAGAGTTACGGAAGATCGCCTGAAATACCAACCCGCATACAGAAAGCCCAGCGCCAACCAGAAACGCCGCCACCACACGGGGAGCTCTTAGCTGCCAGAAAATGTTGCATTCCGGCGACGGATCGGCTTTACCGACTTGGAAGATCACCTCGGCTCCGATCCACTTGCTACCTATCATGGCCGCCAATGGAATAGTTAATATCAAAAGGATCAGAAGCAGGATCAGCCCAGCTTTCCTTTTTGTATCAATGTCCATCTGCCCCCCAACCGGCCGGAGCAACAAGCTGTTTGCCTGTCTCTTCCTCCCGGACAAACAGCATCTTGCGGGAATAGATCTTTTCAAGGACATCGTCTGTGAATAGCTCTTCTCCAGGGCCAAAGAAAGCAACACTTCCGTTGGAGAGAGCAAGAACCATGTCGCTCGCCAGAACAGCCGAATTGATATCGTGGGTGACCATTATTATGGTCATTCCGTCGGCATGGAGCATTTTTAGCAGGCTGAATATATCTCTCTGATGAGGTTGGTCGAGGAAGACGGTGGGTTCGTCGAGTATAAGCAATTTGCCTTCCTGTGCGATGGCGGCGGCAATATATGCCGCTTGCCGTTCTCCACCACTGAGAGTCGAGAGGTGGCGGTGGCGGATATCGGTTATTCCGCAAGTCGCCATTGCGCTGTCGGCGACATGCCTGTCGTTATGAGAATAACCTGAGAACGACTTCTGGTATGGGAATCTCGCCATAAGGACAAATTCGCCGACGGTGAACGCGGGTGGCAACAAATGCATTTGCGGAACGTAACCGGCGAAGCGTGCCAGCTCTTTCTGTCTCCAGTTAGCCAACAACTTGCGGTTTATATGAACGGCGCAGAGTCCATCCGGAAGAATTTTCAGCAAGCATCGCAGCAAGGTGCTTTTGCCAGCTCCGTTAGGGCCGATTATGGAGATAAAGTTTCCCTGGTCCACTTCAAAAGACACATCCCGAAGGATGGACTTTCCTTCTATGGAGCAGGATAATCGGTTTACTTCCAGAATGTGGTCTGTCATTATTTATCCGCGTTGACCGTCTCGCCGATTTTTTCCACGAGTTTTACAAATCGTGGTCCAGGAACTACCGCATATGATCCGGTTATAATGCAAACTCTGTGATTTTTTACGGCGGCAAGCTCGGTCATGTTATCCCAATCCCTCTTCGCGCCTTCAATATCCCCCTTGCGTGTATCCATGTCGGTCAGAAGGTCAATTATGACATCAGGATTCAGACGCAGAAGGCTCTCCCTGCTTATCTTCGGGTATTTGATTTTCATTTGTCCGCAAGCGTTTCTTGCGCCGAGAATTTCCAGCAGGTCGTGGTAAAAAGTTCCCGGGCCGGCCGCGTATATGTCTTTGGGTTCGCCTTCCCCGAGGGCCCGGCTGACAACTATCATGATTCCTGCACCCGGACTGCCCCGCCATTTCCCTCTTATTGCATCTACCTGT
>JAFGWW010000485.1 GCA_016936955.1 Planctomycetota bacterium
CCAACTGGTCGCAGATAATATGGTAATATCTCGGCAGGCGCTCAAGCAGCGATCGTTTAAGCTCTGTCATGGACTTCCCTTCACCTTTCATCCTGTTCACTTGCCACGGCGTATTCTGCCGCCCTGCCCCGCGCCAACCGTGCGCCCTATCGAGAAAATTCGCCCGCGCATGCAACTCCTGCATTCCTCCGCAGTTTCGTCAATGCACGCCTTTGACGGATAGATCTCATAAAGGCTGCGGTATTTTCGCGGCGTCATGTTGGGCATAACCACGTTCGCCCCACGCTGCAAACCGAACTCCCGCCCCTTTGCCTTATTAAGAGTAGCGAGAGCCGAGGTACTCGGAATATTCGCCTCAGGGCACATTATCCGCGTCAGGGCAACAACCTTGTATGCCATCAGCTCCGTTGCCGGAACCTGCTCGGAAGGATCAACCATGCGCGTCCACTCCCCCTTGCCTAACGGAGTAGAAGGGTGGCTTATATAGGGGCCCACACCGATCATGTCGAGATCGAGTTCAGTAAAGAGCATTATATCGTTGGCAAGGACATCGTATGTCTGTCCCGGGATTCCGATCATGACTCCACTGCCGGTCTCGTATTTAAGGGCCTTGAGCTTTTTCAGAATCCTCACCCGGTCGGAAAGGATGCACGCCACGTCAGGATGGATCAGTTTGTAAAGCTCTGGGTCGGAGGTCTCAAAACGAAGAAGATAACGGTCGGCGCCAGCTTCTTTCCAACATTCAAGGTCACTGTCCGGGCGTTCGCCAAGGCTGAGGGTAATCGCAAGAGGGGTAAGGGATTTTATCTCGCGGATTATCCCGGCAATCCAGTCCGTCGTGATGCCGTACTCCTCGCCCGACTGCATAACAACTGTCCCGTAGCCATAGCTCGCCGCTTCCTGGGCGCAGGCGATAATCTCCTCGCGCTGCATGCGGTAACGCGTGAGCTTATTATCCGCGCGCAGGCCGCAGTAGCCGCACTGACGTACGCAATAGTTGGATATCTCAATAAGCCCGCGAAGGTGGACCTCGTCGCCGACTATCTCTTTGCGGACGGCGTCGGCGCGAGCCCAAAGCTCTTCAAGCTTCGCCTCGTCCTCCTCGCGGAGCCAGCCTAGGATTTCGTCTCTTGTCATTGATGTCTCTCTCTGTCTGCTGACGCCCCTCTGTACATTTCAAGCGCGGCGGGGAACGGTTCGAGGGCGCGTTCAAAAATACCAAGGCTATAGGCGATGGTCAGCCCGTAGTTGGTTATCGCAACGCCATGCTCCTTGCAGCGCATGATTCTGCTCAACACCTCACGGCGGTTGGTGGTACACGCGCCGCAGTGAATAATCAGTTTGTATTCCGTAAGGTCGTTCTGGAAATCGTGGCCCTGCACATGCTCGAAAATCAGTTTGCCCCCCACATACTGCGTAAGCCAGCGCGGAATCTTTACCCTGCCGATATCCTCGCCGATCGGGTGGTGGCTGCAACTCTCAGCCACAAGCACCTTGTCACCGGGTTTGAGATTTTCTATCGCCATCGCTCCTTCAACCTGCGTGGTCAGGTCTCCCTTGAAACGAGCGAAGAGGATTGAGAAGCTTGTAAGCGGAATCTCGCGCGGCGTGTCGGCCGCGACCTTGAGAAATGCCTGCGAATCGGTTACCACCAGTTTCGGCGGACGGTTGAGGCGGGCCAGCCCTTCGCGAAGTTCACGTTCCTTGACAACCATGCACATCGCGTCGCTGTCCAGAAGGTCACGGATCGACTGCACCTGCGGCATGATGAGCCTGCCCTTCGGCGCTTCCTTGTCGATGGGCACAACCAGCACCGCCATCTCGCCGGGGCCAACCAGATCACCAAGAATGGTCGGAGTATTTACGAAATCGGCCGGAGCGCTGTCGAGAAGCGCCTGCCTAAACTCAAGAATACCGGTCCCGTCCGCGGCCACGGTTTTTACGTGAAGAATTTTTCTGTCGTCAAGCTCTTTGACAACCGCCGGCTTCGGCGCGGCAGTGTCAATTTTATTAAATACCACGACCACCGGAACCTCGCGGCGAATCAACTCAGACATTATCGCGGTCTCGTAATCGCCCCACTCGGCCGCGTCGGTGACCAGCACGCCGAGATCGGTGCGGTCGAAAACCTTCTGGGTCTTCTCAACGCGCATCTCGCCCAGAACGCCGACATCGTCCACGCCCGCCGTGTCGATAAAAAGAACCGGGCCAAGGGGCAGAAGCTCCATCGGCTTCTCCACGGGGTCGGTTGTTGTCCCGGCCGTGTCGGAGACGATGGAGACGGCCTGCCGCGTGATCGCATTAAGCAGGCTTGACTTGCCCACGTTGCGCCGTCCGAAAAGCCCTATATGGAGGCGAAAGCCTTTTGGTGTTTTTAATGCCATAATATTTTCCGATCAGTCGGGTTCAGACGCACCCGCCCGCGTTCCCCTCAAAGCTTCCTCGCGTTCGAGATCGATCAATACGCGACTCGGTATGCCCTTAAGCGCAATCGAAACTACATAAAAGAGAAAACCGTAAAAAACAGGTATAATTGAGATTGCGCACCCAATACACATAGCAGTTGGATCATAATAACCGGAGCAAAGCATCTGGACTGCGCCCATGGTAAAAGTAATAACACCGCCGTATAATCCGGCCATTCCGAAAACATCCAGAACAAGTATTACTTTTTTTGCATATGCGATCCGATCACCGCAACCACCAATGAATTTTATTACGGCTACCACGCCTGCATGGCCAGTTCCAACAAAAACAGCAGACAGCGCTATGCAGGTAACGATCGCAAAAGATTGAGGCTCAATAAACAGATTTAATTCATAAGGCCCAATGCCAATTCCTACATAAAGAGCAAAGAGCAGAAACAGAAAACCGATAACGGCAAAAATAACATTCCATGCACGGCTCTCACTCATCTCGGCATCCCCAGTCGACAGACAGCTTCGGGAGAGATGAGGGCGTCGAACTCGTCCTCATCAAGGATTTTATTGGCGAGGACGTATGCGCGGATCGTCAGCCCCTGCTCTTTGGCGGCTTTGGCGACTTCGCTCGCGCGTTCGTAGCCGATTGCGGGGAGGAGCGCCGTGGCGATAGCGGTAGAGTCATCCACATGGGCGCGGCATTTGTTCTCGTCTGCCC
>JAFGWW010000486.1 GCA_016936955.1 Planctomycetota bacterium
CCTATCCGTGCATGAGCAAAGCGGTTCCGGGCGGGCTGGAGCTTTCGTGGCCCCACACATGGGAGGTGGCGAAAGACGGGAAGACGGCGAAGATGGTGGCGAATGGTCGTTTCCTGATCGGCGCGAAAAAGTTCAATCCCGAATGCGCCGAGGCTGACGCGTGGAGCGACTGGCTGGTGCGGATCAGGATGCCGGATTCATCAGGCAAGGCGTTTCTGATAACCATCGCCCACGGCGTGCCGTATACATATGTGGAAGCTGACGGGCTTGACCCGTGGATCGAGCTGGGGGACGCAAAACTATTCGGCGCATCGAAAGGCAAACCTTCCGACCGCATCGGCATTCAACTCGGCGATGACTTCTTCGGCGTATACGTTCCCGCCGGCACGCTCTTCGACCGCGACGGGAGCAAGCTTGTCTTCAACTTCCCCGCAGGGAGGAGATATTTTTCAATCGCCCCCCTTCCAAAGCAGGAAGACCTTGATGCTTTCGCCGCGCAGGCTTCGGTGGTTCCGCGCAAGACGACGGTGAGATGGAATTACGAACCGGAAAAAGGGCGGATCGAAACCCTGTGGACTGTCGAGAGCGAAGATCTCTCCGGAAAAGGCGGGAAAGATATCCTGCAAGGCTGGCTCCCCCATCATTACAGCGCGCCGTCGAAGGTCAACTTCCCTCTGGATGGCCCGCGTTATGACACCGTGCGCGGAGAGATGCGCTGCGCCGTGGGCCACGAGTTTTCGGTAACCATTCCCTTTACCGGCCTTCTTCCTGAATATCCTTCTCCAGAGATCGTGCAGCCAGACAGCCGTTACCGCCCGGAGTTGATGCGCAATCTCGTCGAGAGTTACCGCACCCAGACCGGCTACGGGAGCGAGACTTACTGGGGCGGCAAGCTGGTTCGTCTTTACGCGCGGTATATGGAAGAAGCGCGGCAGCTCGGTATGAAGGAAGAGACGAATATTTTCCGCGACCGTGCGGCCGAGGCGGTGCGCGACTGGCTCACTTACGACCCCGGCGAGGGCGAGCACTTTTTCGCGTGGTACAACAACTGGGGCTCTTTCGTCGGTTGCCGCAGCCGTGATAATGCCAACCCCGGCGTTGATATCCTGCAGGACCATCACATGTGCTACGGCTACCATATCTACGCCGCAGCCCTTCTCTCTTTTCAGGATCCGGAGTTTGCCAAAGCGTGGGGGCCCATGGCGCGGCTGGTGGCGATGGATTACGCAAACTGGGATGAGAACAGCAAACTCTTCTGCCGCCTGCGCAACCTCGACCCGTGGTGCGGACACTCATGGTCGGGCGGCATGGGTTCGGCCGAAGGTAACGGGCAGGAGTCGAGCAGCGAGGCAATGCAGGGTTACGGCGCCATGTTCCTTCTCGGCGAAGCTTTGGGCGACAAGGAACTCCGCGACGCGGGGGCTTTCTGCTGGGCTACGGAAGCGCGGGGCATAGCGGAATATTATTTTGATCGCTCAAAGCGCAACTTCCCCAGGGAATGGCCCCACACGATGGTCAGCAATCTCCACACCAACGGCCTCGGGTTCTGGACGTGGTTCTCCGGCAATCCGTACTGGATGCACGCGATTCAGTGGTTGCCCATGAGCCCGCTCCTTTCGTATCTTTCCGAAGACAGGAATTACGCCGCCGCCGATTTTGCGCAGATGTGGAAAACTCATGAGGGCGGCAAGGGCTGGAACGATTATCTTGGCAACAACTCCGGCGTCTGCAACGTTACCCTCAATTATCTTGCCTGCTCCGATCCCGACAAGGCGGCCGAGGTTTTCGATATGCTTACCGACCAGAACCGTGGCGGGGTAAAGGGCGCGGAAGCGGCCGGATGTTACTGGCATATCCACTCGATAGAAGCACTGGGTCAGCACCGTTTTGATGCGTGGACTGACGTGCCGACCTCGCAGGCGTTCGGTGACGACGACGCGAAAATCGCCTGGGCGGTTTATAACGCGGGCGATGCGGTGCGCGAGGTGACGTGTTATATCAAAGGCAAGGAGGTTGCCCGTTTCAGCGCCCCGCCCAGACGGGTGAGCGTAATGCGCGAGGGCAAGGTTTATGTCGACAAGAGCCGCATGGAGCCGGTTCCGCCCTTGGTGTCAAAAGTTGAGGAGACCTCGCTCAGTGATTTCTGCAAAGCCACCGCTTCGAGCCAGCAGGGCGGCGACACCGGCGTGGACAAAGCTTTCGATACCGACCCCGGCACGCGCTGGTCGAGCCGCTCCACCGACAGCGAATGGATCTCGGTCGATCTCGGCTCGCAATGTTCGCTCAAACGCGCTGTCCTTGTATGGGAAACTGCTTTCGGCAAGGATTATGATATCGAAGGTTCGGACGACGGGAACACGTGGCGCAAGCTCGGAGAGATGCGCAACGGTGACGGCGGCACCGACGAGATTAACCTCGAAGGCAAGGCGCGCTTTGTGCGCATGAAGGGCATCAAGCGCGGCACCAACTGGGGCTGGTCACTCTTCTCTTTCGACATCTACGGTGAGTCGACCTCGGCCGCTGCGGGAAAGCTTGTGATCGAACCTTCAGTGGCTTTGATGAACGAGCTTGAGACGGCGAAATTCAAGGCTTATGTGGTGGAAGCAAAAGGCGGGCGCAAGGCGGTGGCGGCCAAGTGGGCGGTGCGCGGTCGCGGGAAAATTTCCGACGACGGAATCTTTACCCCCACTGGCGGCGGCGTTTTCAATCAGCCGAAATTCATGATAACCGCCGAGGCCGACGGGCTGCGCGCGCAGGCTTACGCTGTGGTGGAGGAAGCGCGCAGGGTCGGGAAGCTTGAACTCTCTCCCGGAAGCACGGGCGCGGCGCTCAAGCTCGGGGTCGGCGACAGCAGATTGGTGAACGCCACAGCGCTCGATCAGTTCAGCGCGTATATAGACCAGAACCCGGAGATAAAAGTGACGGGGCCGCTGGAGCTCCGCGACGGAATGCTTGTGGCAACCGCCATCGGCAAAGGCAGTCTGGTTGCGGAGCTGGCGGGTAAGTGGAAGGTTCATCCTGTTGAGGTGGTGCCTGCGTGGGAGGTGAACATCGCGGCCGGGAGCGCGTCCCGTTCTTCTTCGACAGAGGGGAATCTCGAAGCAGACAACGCTTTCGACGGCAACCCCAAAACCCGCTGGGCGAGCCAGTCCTCCGACCCGCAGTGGTTGCGCGTAGATCTCGGGAAGGTGCGCGAGATCGGGCGGGTGGTGTTGGTGTGGGAGAACGCCCACGCGAAGCATTACCGTATTGAGGTGAGTGACGACGGGGCGCACTGGAAACCGGTGCATGAAGAAACTGACTGTAAAGGCAAGACCGAGAGGCTTACGATGGCGGCGGGAGTCAAGGGGCGCTACGTAAGGATGTACGGCCTTACGCGTACAACGGGCTACGGCTATTCGCTCTTCGAGTTCGAGGTTTATCCGCCCCGTTGATAAGGCCGGTTGGAAAAAATAAACGCCGCCCCATTCTGTTTCAGGGCGGCGTTTTGTTTTGGTTATGATTCTGCTGGCTAGGATTCCCGCTCAACGATCTGGAGCATGTTTCCTTCTGGATCGTTGAAGTTGCGGAGCCTGCCGCCGCCGATGGCGTCGAAGGCGTCACTGATCCACTCGACCTTCTTGCTGTCGAGGTAGGCGATGGCGTCATCGAGGTTGCTCACCCTAAGGGCAAGGTGGCTGAGGCCGGGGCTGGTGGTGACGCGCTCGGGGCGGGGCAGATTGTTGTGGGGCATGATCTCGAGCAGACTTCCGTCCGGGGCACGCATGATCCAGACTGGGTTGTCGTTGCGGAAGAATTTCTCGTAGCCGAGGACTTCATCATACCACTGCGCCATGCCGTCCACGTCGCCCACCGCAATTGCGGGGTGGTCAATACCTGTAAATCCGATGCTCAATGTAATTCTCCTTAAACCGGGTTATGGGTTGCCTTTGCATTACGATTGAGAAATATTATCCTTCCTGACAGTAAGAATGTCTATGCCGAATCAACCAATTTATAGGTTCTTGCCATGTTTGCGCAGCACAATCGCCTGCGGAGAATGCACTTTCCGGGTGCCGCGAGTGATGTCTGCCCGCCTATTCATTCTGTGTAATGAGACATTAGGATAATATTTAATGTCAATACCTGTCTGTCGCCATGATTGCACAAGTCTTTTATTAATGGCATCTTATGGGATATGGTTTCCACGCAAACCGGAAGTGGTGTTTTCGCTATTGACAGTTATTGGGGCAAAAACTATACTTCGCCCTCACTTTTGGATGTCCTGTTGCGCCAACATCTTTACTGACAAAAGGATGTGGACGGGCGGGGAAGTCCCGGGCTCGATTATACAATAAATACCAGGAGCGGTTGTGAACGCCACACTAAAGTCAATATGCGGATTACTGCGCCATGGCAACGGCGAGTTGCAGCAGGCGGCCATAAAAATACTCGGTGCCATACGACCCCGGGAGCCGGCCGTCTACAAGGCTATGGGCGAACTCCTTGTGGAGACGGAAGATAACGCGCTCTTCTCGTTGATAATCGACGCGATCGAGGCCAACCCGCAGGAACACGCCCTCAAGTATCTGCTCATGATTCTTGAGCGGGACATAAACCACGATGAGCAGATTTACAACGCCATAGCGCGGATTGGCACCAAAGCCGTTCCGGCCATCAAGCGCCAGTTCGAGCGCGCCCCCACCCAGACGCAATACAAGATCGTCTGCGTTCTGCCGAAGCTGCGGAATTCGCAGGCCCACGCGATGCTGGTGGAATGTTTCTTCAGTACTGACCATGATCTCGTGCGTAATGCCGTTCACGCTCTCCGCGACGAAGTAGGCAACTATTCGGCCAAGGAGAAGACCGATCTCAACAACCGCCTGCTCGCTGCCTTGAACGATCGCAGATGCAAGGTGAGTGAAGCGGCCCTCTCCGCCGTAATCATCGCCCTTGGCATTATCGCCGATATCCGCAGCAAGGACAAGCTCGTAACCTTTACTTCGCGGGAACACTCTACCCAGATCCGCAGGCACGCGCTCATGAGTCTCTCGCGTCTGGAATACGTGGGCGACAAGCACGCAAAGCTGCTCAAGGCGCTCTTCCCCATTCTGGACGAGAACGATTACGAAGGTCTGGTGCGCCACGCCGTTGCGGTCATGATTCGCGTCAAGCCGCGCCGCGCGGATAACAACAAGATTCAGGCCCTTCTCGGTTCGAAACATATCGGCGTGCAGGAATACGCCATCCAGGCCATTGGCACGCTGGACTCGATCACGAAC
>JAFGWW010000487.1 GCA_016936955.1 Planctomycetota bacterium
CCCGGAACAGAAAAATCCCGCCAACGCCGCACCCGCGACAGGCGTGATAGAAACATGGTCATTCGTCAAACAACCCGCCCCCTACATCGCCCCCGGCGCGATGGGGAGGCTTCTGCTGAAGCAGAAATAAACGCCACCGAATAATTGGGAAATTCAAAAGACATGAACAGCAAGGCGCGCACCTGTCGCCATGCCAACCATCCCGCGCGTCAACTTTTATCGGAAATCGCCGACTCGGCAGCCCAACCGCCAACTTAACCGTATAAGTTTGCCTGCACGCTTCGCCATGACGCCAATTTGCATGGAAACAATGGCAATTTATGATGACCCGCCGCCCACCCTCTCAACTTTTACCGGAAGTGGCGAAAGAGAGTATCGCGCACAATCTTACGCCGTAAATGCCTGCAATATAATGACTTATATCGCAAAACAGACATGACAGCCACGCTTTTCAACTTTTTTCGGATGAAATCGCCTCTCCCTGCCCCGAATCTCTCCTCAACTTTTACCGGAAATCACCGCTTATATCCGTACTGTGCGCTCGCGCGCTATCAACTTTTATCGGATAAGGGCGAGCTTAATAGCATAAAGCCTTTAAAAGTAAATACTTATAACCTGTCGCAAAGTCGAATACCGATCTCTTTTTGCCCCTACCCAACCGGAAACCGGAGGATCGGACTAGGGGGGCTCAACTCTGGCCGGAAAGGTTGAAACAAACCGCCATAAAAGGGTAAGAGACTGGTGAGATATTCTGCCCCGAAGGACGGGGCGGAGCGTGTTACATTAGTCTGGAAAGAGCTCCTGCGGGTGGTGTTGCCGCACGGTGGGGCGGGGTTTTGCCGGAAAGGATTTCAGCGGACAGGGAAGAGCTTGCGCCAACGGGGTCAACGCCCGCCGGATCGAGCTTGACAATCGCATGCAGCCCTTTTATAAATATATACTTACGAAAGTTGTGCGATCATTGTCCATGAAGTTTTTACAGCGTCGGAACTGGGTGGTAATGAAAGTAGGGAACGCCGCCTTTTTCTGAAAGGATTTTTTCCGGAACAGGCACAATGCCCCAGGCTGAGCTGACAGTTATTGAAGGACGCCTCAAGGGGCAGCGTTTTCTGGTCGACGAAAGCGCAACCATAACATTGGGCAGAAGCCTGAAGAGCAACATCCAGCTTCCTGACCAGGGCATAAGCCGGGTTCACTGCCAGATCGAGAACGACGGCGCGGCATTGAAGTTGAGCGACCTGGGAAGTTCCAACGGAACCCTGGTCAACGGCGAGAAGGTTGATAAGTGCGAACTCAGAAACGGGAACGTGATCGCAATCGGCTCTTCCGCCCTATTGGTAAAGATAATCGCCCCGCAGAGCGTTGAGGGCGGCGGAATTCCGAGCCGGACTACGGTGCACCTCGTCAAGGACGAACGCGAGACCGGGACGGCGATACGCAAGAAGTACGACAACCAGACGGCGTTGCTGACCATTGAGCAGAGCGGCGACCCGGATCTGCAAGTGGCGAGAAAAAGGCTGGCGGCTATCTGCAAAATGGCCAACACGATTTACGCCGGCGAGTCGATAAAAGATATAATAGACATGGCCTCGCGCACCATCCTTGAGATAACCGGTGCGGACAGGAGCGCCATCATATTAGTCGGAGAGGATGCGGGCGATCTCAGGCCGGTTGCCTTCCACTCCAGAGAAAACCAGGCAGGCGGCGACGATTTTCCGGTAAGCAGGACCATTGTCGAGGAGAGCATGAACACGGGGGTTTCGGTCATAAGCACCGACGCCGCCCAGGACGAGAGGTTCAAGCTCGGCGCATCGGTTGTGATCCAGAACATCCACAACGTGATGTGCGCGCCCCTCAAGACGGAAAAGAAGATAATCGGCGCTCTGTACGTCGATTCGAGCAGCCTTGGAAACCTGTTTTCGGAAAACGAGCTGGCTCTTCTTGCGGCAGTGGGACAACAGGTTGGCCTCGCGCTGGAACGCGCGAAGCTTGTGACCGATCTGGAGAATCTGTTTGTGGGCGCCATGCGTACGTTGATCGCCACCATCGAAGCGAAAGACCCGTACACGCGCGGCCACTCGGAAAGAGTAACCCAGTTCGCCCTGATGATAGCAAGCGAGATGGGGCTGGACAGCGCAACGAAGTGGGTGGTGGAGCTTGGCGGCGTGCTCCACGACGTCGGCAAGATCGGCGTTCCCGAAATGGTGCTGCTCAAGCCCGGCAAGCTGGACGATGACGAGTACGCCATTATCATGAAGCACCCTGACGACGGCGCGACGATCATCGAGAATATGCCGGAGATCGACCACATCGTGAACATGAGCGAGACCATCAACGCGGTCCGCCACCATCACGAGAGGTTTGACGGCAAGGGGTATCCGGCCGGCCTCGAAGGCAAGGAGATCCCGCTACCGGCAAGGATACTGGCCGTGGCCGACACTTACGACGCCATCACCAGCGACCGCCCCTACAGAAAAGGCGGCGCCCCGGAGAAGGCGATAAAAATAATCTCGGAATGTTCGGGCAGCCAATTCGACCCGGAGATTGCCGAAGTATTTATAAACGTATACAAAAAGGGAATGCTGGACAACCACAAGGCCGTAACCGGCAGGTTCAGCATAACCCGTTAGAAAAACAAGAAACGATAGCCGCGGCACGCGGCCTTCAGGAGTTATCTTCATGAAGCGATTGAACATGAGTTTAAGGTTTTTCGTCCTCGCGTCCATGGTGGCCATGTTTGCCGCAGGGGGCGCGGCCTTTGGCGGGGATGACGCGCTCTTCGGGAAAGACATCCAGCTCGACGGCGGCGTCTTCGACTACGTCAAGGAGAAGAACTCGGTCGTGCTGAGCAAATACGCCGTGGTCGTTATCGGCGAAACCCGCATCAGCGCCCGCAACATGGTTTATAACTACGACACCAAAGAGGTCTACGCCGAAGGCGACGTCGTCTTCGAAGAGGCGGGCGGCAGCGCCTTCTTCTGCGACAAGCTCTTTTTCAACACAATCGAATGGCACGGCATAGCCGAGCACATGCGCGCCAAGGCGGAAGACCCGAACGCCAAGGTAGAGAAGATAGCTTTCGTCAGCGAAGCCGCAAGCGGCCCGGACGACCACTCAAAAAGCACGGCCAACGTATCCGGCGGAATCAAGCGCATGGTCATCGCGGCCGACCAGATCAGGGCTATCGACCAAAAAACCTACGAAGCAATTAACGCAAGCATTACGCCGTCGCTCTTCGCCCGTCCCCACTGGAGCCTGACCTCCAAAAGCATGATCGTCCGCAAGGATGAGAAGGTGGAGAGCTGGCACAATTTCGTGCGTATCGGGCGGGTGCCGATATTCTATTTCCCATACATCATCAAGGACCTGAAATACGACTGGCCGTGGATGCGCGTGGCCGTAGCCAACACCTCGGACCACGGCTTCTCCGTATACACAAAAACGGGAATGGATCTCGATCAGGATAATTCAAAGTATTTCCGCTTTGACAACGTGTTCTACGATATCGACTGGCGCGAACTGCGCGGGTGGTCTTTCGGCCTTGAGACAAAATACCTTGTCGGCAAGACCGGTTACGGCAATATTGACGTATACTACACCAACGAAGCCGGCATCAGCAACAAGGATGACAAGGAACGGGCCGACGATAAAAATGACAATACCGTATGGCGGAGCGAGAGCAACTGGGAACGCGACCTCTACAAAGACAGCGACCGCTACATGATCGACTGGGAACACTTCCAGCCTATCAACGACATTTGGGATATCCGCGGCGAACTGCACTACTACCACGACCGCGATTTCAAGGAAGAGTATTTCGAAGACGACTTCAAGACCGACAAGGAGCCGGAAACCAGCCTCGACCTGCGCCGGTGGGACCCGCACTGGCAGTTCGAACTCGTCTCCTCCGTCAGGGCCAACCAGTGGCAGAGCCAGACCGAGTATCTTCCCGAAGCGCGGATCAACGTCCCCGGCTTCCAGATCGGGCAGCTTCCGCTCTACCTGAAATATAACGCCAGATTCGGCCACCTCAGGCGCAGCTTTGACGAAGACCTCGACCGTTACGGCCAGCTCGAGACCGCCGACAACAAGGTCAAGCACGGTGATTCGTATGAGACGGAAAGGCTGCACCAGCGCCTCGACCTCAGCATGCCAATCAACGCCGGGCCGGTCGTCTTCCGCCCCTTCGTCGCCGGCTTCGCAACTTATTACAACGAGATCTATGGCGAGAACCGTGGCAATAACGAACTCAACGCCTACGAACTCAGCAAGCGCGCGAACAACGAGTTCGTTCCCGGCCTTGTCAAATACGGCGAGGAGAGCCGATGGAACACCGGCATCGAGTACGGTATGGACATTTCAACCCGGCTCTACGGCCTGTACAAGGACAACAAGTGGCGCCACGTCTTCGAGCCCAAGCTGACCTTCTTCGGACGTGAAAACCCCCAGGTAGATCCGGACAGCCTCTACTATTTCGACGAGGTAGACACCTTCGACGAACAGCACTACTTCGAATTCAGCCTGAACAACAAGCTTCAGGAACGGGTCGGGACCGGGTTCCGCGAAGTGGTCGACTTTGACGTCAAGTTCCGCTATTACCCGCAGGACGAGGAGGCGGAGCAGTATGTCTTCGACCCCAAGGACGCCGCGGGCTACGACAGGCGCAACGCCACAGAAATCGAGTTCGACCTTATCGTAAGGCCCACGGACAGACTGACGCTCACGGCGGCCGGCCTTGTCGACCCCGAGGACATGGAGCTTAACCGCTTTTACGGCAGTGCCGACTGGCAGTGGCAGGACCGTCTGCGCCTTTATGTCTACCACCAGTACTACCGCGGCAACTACTGGCGCTATCCGACGATGGACGAGATCAACCGCACCACTTTCGCTGTCCGCCTGCCCCTCTGGGATGACAACAGCAAGTACGCCGCCGAGGTCGCCATGAGCTACGACTGGCCCTCCAGCGACAAGAGCGTCAACAGCTTCAACGGCCCTGTGGAATACCGCTTCTCGCTCTACCGCGATATCGACACCTTCGAACTTGGTGTAAGCCTGATCGAGGACAAGAAGGATGACGACCGCGGTATCTTTATCGAGCTCAGGCCGAAGGGCTGGATGGGGATGGACCGCCCGTCTTCCGTGAGCGATGGCGCCAGCAGGCTTATGCCCAGCCGCTACGGCGACGAAGTCGCCTACAACGACATCAATCCCGATGCGGGCACAAGCTCGGCAACACTTGAAACCGAGATCGGCAGCACCATCCAGGCCGCCGCCGAGGAAGACGCCGCCAACCCCGCCCCCGGCGAAGAGATCGCCCCCGAGGAAGAGGATGTCCTCAAGAGCGACCCCAGCATGAAACCCGGCCAGGACGACGTGGAGTTTGAAGGCGACCTGCCCAAGCTTCAGGGCGCTGGCGAAGACCCGGACGCTGGCGTCAATTAAGGCTTGAATAACCGGCATAAATAGCCCAAGGGGAGCGGATATCCGCTCCCCTTTTTTGTGCCCTACCGGCCTCCGGGCGGGACAATTATCAAAACCGCCGCGCGAAAACCCTGTATTTACCGTATTTCATGGCCAAAAAAAGGCAAATAATGCTATTTTTTCCGGTATTTCATGATTGCAGCGCCTCAACTTTTTCCGTAAACTATTCACTTGCCTGAATAATTCCGGCATTAATTTGACTCAGGGTCATTTTATATTGTATGGGGAAATTTGGAGGAAATTAGTTATGGCTAAGAAAGTTGTTGCCGAAAAGAAAGCACTCACCAAGTCCGATCTGCTCAAGAACATCTCGGAAGAGTGCGAGCTCAGCAAGAAGCAGGTCCAGGCGGTTCTTGACTCCCTCAACGGTCAGATCGAGAAGAGCCTCGGCAGTAAGGGTGCTGGCAAGTTCGTCCTTCCCGGTCTCATCAAGATCGAGAAGAAGAAGGTTCCCGCCCGCAAGGCGCGCAAGGGTGTTGCCAACCCCTTCAAGCCCGGCGAAACCATGGACATCCCGGCCAAGCCTGCCTACACCAAGGTTGTGGTCCGCGCTCTCAAGAGCCTGAAGGAAATGGGCTGAATCCAGTCCTGTCTTCACTGAAGCAGACAAACCCCGGCCATGCGCCGGGGTTTTTTTGCGCCTCAACAAACGCATCTTGCGCAAAAAAAGAGTTCCGTAAAACTTTCAATGATGTTACACTGTTGCGAACAATTTTAGCGAAGGATTTTTGCGCGGATGATCCAGTAAATATTGAGGGGCCTGTTCCGGGATCGGAACGGGGAGCCGCCGCCCCGTTTGCAGGATTGACCATTCCCGAAGGTACTTCTTGACAATTAGGCATAGGAGCATCGTGAATGAAAAAAGTATGGCTATTGCCTGTGACCATTCTCTCCCTTTGTATCGCGGCCAGGTGCTACGCAACTGACGCGGCGGTTGCCGACAAGGCGGATGCAAAGCTTGCCATAGCGGCGATTATCGAGCACCTGCCCACCAACTCCTCGGAACCGGTGTGGGAGGTTGCCGAAAAACTTGCCGAGCTTGGCCCCGAAGCGTCACCGGCTCTGGAAGAAGCACTCAAGGACGCCTCGCCCGAGAAGAGCATCGCAGTCTCTTACGCCCTGTTCAAGAACAACATCCAGCGTCCGGCCGCCATGGCCATGATAGAACTGATGAAAAAGGAAGACGTCCCTCTCCCGAGAAGGATTGAGGCTGCCGCCCTTATCGGTTCGCTCGGCGACGAGTTCAGCGACGCCGGCCTTTATGCGGCCCTGGGCAGCGACACCATACCCGACCGCATCCGGGTCGAGGCTGCCAAAGGCATCTGGAAGCATACTTGCAACAACAATGCTCTCGAAGAGCTCGGTAAAATCGCCAGGGAGAGCAAGAGCCTCTCCGCCAGACAGGAGGCGATCCTCACCCTCGGCAGGTTCGGCCGTTACGACGAGGTGCAGACCGATCTGCTCAAGCTGGTCGCAACCCCCGGCGCGGTGGGCGAGGAGGCGAAGCGCCTGCTCTACCTCAAGTCGAAGGGCGAA
>JAFGWW010000061.1 GCA_016936955.1 Planctomycetota bacterium
AGCGCAAGGCTGAAATACTCAAAGGCCTCAAACCCGGCGACAGGCTTATCGTGCAGGGACACCGCATGGTCGAAGAAGATACGCCGGTGCGCATCGTCAAAACGGTGGGCGACACCTCGGAGCTGCACCGATGATAATCTCCAACTACGCGGTTGAAAAGCGCATCACCGTCTTCGCCCTCACCGCGGTAATAATTCTCTCAGGGTTGATCTCGTACCACAACCTGCCCCTCGAATCCGCCCCGGACGTTACCATCCCCAACGTCTTCGTCCAGACCGTGTACCGTGGCGTTTCGCCCGAGGATATCGAGAAGAGCATCACCATCGAGATCGAGAAGAAGCTCAGTGGACTGGAAGGCATAAAGAAAGTCAAGAGCGTCTCCAGCGAGGGGTTAAGCTCCATCAATATCGAATTCACCACCGATATCGATATCGATGACGCCCTGATCAAAGTCAAGGACAAGGTCGACCTCGCCAAACCAGACCTACCCACCGATCTGGAGGATGACCCATCCGTTTTCGAAGTAAACTTCTCCGAGATGCCGATTCTCGTGCTCTCCCTCTCCAGCAACATGGGCATCCGCAGGCTGACCAAACTCGCGGAAGACCTCGAGGAAGATATCGAAGGCGTGCGTGGCGTGCTTGACGTGGAGATCGCGGGTAACATCACACGCGAAATCCAGATCCAGGTCGACCCGCAACGCATGGCGCTCTATGCAATCCCCTTCACTGCCCTACAGTCTGTCGTCTCCGGCGAAAACGCCAACGTAAGCGGCGGCTCCATCCGCACCGGCGAAGGGCGTTTCCAACTCCGCGTACCCGGCGAATTCAAGACCGCCAAAGAGGTCGAGTCAATCGTAATAGCCATGAGCAACGGCAGCCCCGTATACCTCCGCGACGTGGCCAAGGTAGTTGACGGTTTTGAGGACAGGGAGAGCTATTCCCGCACCAACGGCCGCGACTCCATCACCCTTTACATAAAGAAACGCACTGGCGAGAACGTGGTTCAAATCGTGGACAAAGTCATGACGGTGGTCCAGGATTCAAAGAAGGCATGGCCACCCGGCACCACGATAACCACAGTAATGGATGAAGCCAAAAGAATCAGAAACATGGTCGCCGACCTTGAGAACAACATCCTTACCGGGCTGTTGCTGGTCATCATCGTCGTCATGTGCGCCATGGGATTCCGCAACGCGGTTCTGGTCAGCCTCAGCATCCCCCTCTCCATGCTCATGACATTCATCGTCCTCCAGTTCCTCGGCATCACCCTCAACATGGTGGTCCTCTTCAGCCTCACCCTGGCTCTCGGCATGCTGGTCGACAACGCGATTGTGATTACGGAAAACATTTACCGTTTCATCCAGCAGGGCGTACCGCGCCTCGAAGCCGCCATGCGTGCAACCGCCGAGGTTGCCTGGCCCATCATCGGCTCGGCCCTGACCACCATCTTCGCCTTCGTCCCCCTTCTCGCGTGGGACGGCATTATGGGCGGCTTCATGATCTACCTGCCGAAGACGGTTATCATCACCCTCTCTTCGTGCCTCTTCGTCGCCCTCGTCATCAACCCCGCCCTTGCCGCAGTTCTCCTCAAAGCCGACAGCGGCGGCAAGGAAGCCACCGCCGACGAGGTCATGGCCGGCGGCGAGCACCCGATGCTTGATGGCGGCGGGCTTTTCCTGACCTTCTACCGCGCAACCCTGCGCAAGGCGCTCAACTACCGCCTCGCCGTGGTCGCCTTCGCGGCGACAATGCTTGTAATCATGGTTATGGTGTGGTTCTTCCGCGTCGGGCTTTACACCCCAATGGAACTGTTCCCCAGCCCCGACCCAAGCAACGGCTATATATCAATCAAGCCGCCGCAGGGAGCCGACCTCGACCGCACCGACCAGATTGTCCGCGAGGCGGCGGTCAGGGTATTCGACAAGAACGCGTGTGTGCCCGACGCGAAAGGCAACCTGCCGCTATATGACGAATGCATAAAAGGCGAGCCGACCGTCACGCCCGTAAGCAAAGAAGAGTACGAGAAGATCAGCTTTCTTCCGGCGGTAAAATATATCTACGAAAAGTCCACCACCGACCGCACGGCAGCCGTTTTCGGTTCAGCCTCTAGCAATCAGGTCGGCATCCAGTTTGTCGATCTTGCCGACAGGGAGGACAGTGAAGGCAACCGCATCGCCAGCAAGGAGGTTCTGAACCAGGTTGAAACGCTGGTCAAGAACATCCCCGGCGCCGAGATTACGGTCGAATCGGAGCAGCGTGGCCCACCCACCGGCGCGCCCATCAACATCGAAATTTCCGGTGATGATTTCAACGTTCTCGGCGCCCTTGCCGAGAAGGCCAAGACCCTTGTGGAAAGGGTGCCCCACGCGCGTAACATAAAATCCGACTTCGAGCAGGGCTCCCCTACCCTTGAAATCAGGGTGGACAGGAAGCGCGCAGCCCTTCTCGGCCTTTCGACCCAGATGATCGGCTCGGCTCTCAAGTCGGCCATAAACGGAACTGACATCAGCACCTTCCGCGAAAAGGACGACGACTACGACATAACCGTGCGCTTCCTCGACAAGGACAGGCGCAAGCTCGACATCCTGCGCCAGATTTTCATCCCTTCCCCAACCAACGGGCTCGTCCCGCTTACTACTGTTGCAAACATCCAGTACACCGGCGGCGTGGGACAGATTACCCGTATCGACTACAAACGCGTCGTCACCGTTACCGCCGACATCGACGAAACCAAAACCACGGGCGACACGGCGCGAGGCTTTGCGGAAAAACTCATGGAAGGATCCTTCGCCTTCGCCCACTCCGACATGCTCAAACCCGCAACCCTCGCCAAGGAGTTGAGCAACGCCATCAATAAAGGCACCGACATAAATATCGCTGACGAGAAAGACAAGGCTGCCGTTCTGTCCGCCCTTTCCGACATCGCCAAAGAAGGCGACAAGCCGTCGAACGGAAGCAAGGCCGCCCTCGCCGAACTGCTCAACAAGGCTATGGACAAGCCCCACATGTTCACGGATAAGGCAATAAAGCTAGCGGCATCGAATGAAAACTTTTCCGGCCTTGAACTGGACACCCCGGAGAAGCTTCCGAAGAAATCGCTCCAGCGCCTGAACCGAATCCTTATCGAAACCGCATTCCCCGGCACAGTCAGGGAGTGCCCGCCGGCGGTCACCATGCCGGTCGGCTACAGCTACGAATTCACCGGCGAAAACGAAAACCAGAAGGAGTCGCAAGAGTTCCTCTCGTGGGCAATGGGGCTGGCTCTGCTCCTGATCGTCTTTATCCTTATCGCGCAGTTCAACTCCATAACCAAGCCCCTCATTATCATGAGCGCCGTCCTCCTCAGCTTTGGCGGCGTCTTCCTCGGGCTGGCCCTGCACAACATGCCTTTCGGAATAATCATGACCGGCGTCGGTGTAATCAGCCTCGCCGGGGTTGTGGTCAACAACGCTATCGTACTGGTGGACTACACCCACCAGCTTATTGAACGCGGCATGCCTCGGGACAACGCGATTATCGCCGCTGGTGCAACCCGGCTGCGCCCCGTCCTCCTCACCGCCATCACCACCATCCTCGGGCTCATCCCCATGGTCACCGGCGTGAGTCTCGACTTCCAGCCGATGAAACACGGCCACCTGCCACAGATCCAGTGGGTAAGTGAATCCAGCCAGTGGTGGGCAAGCATGGCTGTCGCCGTCATCTGGGGCCTCGCCCTGGCGACCATGCTCACCCTCGTCGTCGTGCCGGTGCTTTACAGCTTGGTCGATTCGGTCGTTATTGCCTTCGCCCACGTCTTCGGGGCGGCGCGTTGGCTTGTCTTCGCCATCATTTACGAATGGTGGAATCATTTTGACAAAAAGCACGGAACCGTGTATGCAAGACGCTGGGCTCTGGAATATTCCAAGGCTCTGAAAGAGTATGAACCGGAAGAAACACCAGAAGACGAAACTTGATATTTTTCGGGAGATCTAAATTGGCCAGCAAAATCAAAAAAGTAAAACGAATCGGCGTCCTCTGCTCCGGCGGCGACTGCTCGGGGATGAACCCATGCGTGCGCTCCGTGGTGAGGAGTGCCCTTTATTACAAGATGGAGCCCTTCGCCATCTACCGTGGCTATGAAGGCATGATCAATGACGAGATCAAGCCCATGACCAGCCGTGACGTCGGCGGCATCGGCAACCGCGGCGGCACCATCATCGGCTCCGCCCGGTCCATGGCCTTCAAGACCAAGGCCGGCCGTCAGAAAGCGATCAAGAATCTCAAAAAACACGGCATCGACGGTGTCGTCGTCATCGGCGGCGACGGCTCTTTCCATGGCGCCGACAGCCTCCACCGCGAGAGCGATATCCTCACGATCGGCGTTCCCGGCACCATCGACAACGACCTCAGCGGCACCGACTTCACCATCGGCTACGACACCGCCATCAACGTCGTCCTCGACGCCATCGACAAGATCCGCGACACCGCCGCCAGCCACGACCGCATATTCTTCATCGAGGTCATGGGGCGCCACGCCGGATACATTGCCCTTGAAACCGGAATCGCAGGTGGCGCGGAAGAGGTCGTCATCCCTGAGACCAAGACCGACATCAAAGCCATCGCCACCCATCTCGAACAGGGACGAAAGGGCGGCAAGATGAGTTCAATCGTAATCGTCGCCGAAGGGGACGAGGTCGGCGGCGCCTACAGGATAGCCGAAGAAGTCGCCAAGCTCGCGAAGCTTCCGGCCCGCGTCTCCATCCTCGGCCACCTCCAGCGCGGTGGCACCCCCACCTGCGCTGACAGGCTTCTGGCCAGCCGCCTCGGCCTCGCCTCCGTCCGCCAGCTCAAGGCGGGCAAGAGCGGCATCATGGTCGGCGTTGTAAGCGGCAAGATCAAAACCAGCCCCCTCAACAGAAGCTGGTCGGGCCACAAAAAGGTCACAAAAGAACTTCTGGACCTCTCGCGGATTCTTTCGATATAATCCACGTTGCCCATCATCGAGAAAGCCAAAATACCCGCCCCGCAGCGGGTATTTTTTTATGCCTGACCATGCCCTGACAAGGCCAACAATAAGTTCGATAAAAGTTGACAAAAAAGGTGCAACATATACACTATACCCTGCCTCCTGAAGCAGCCCACCATGCGAAAAATACAGCATTTAATCTGCACAGGCAGGCCACGAATATGACGGACCAAGGAGTTGCGATTAAAATGAGAAATATCACCACCGACCTGATCTTCCGCCTCGGCGCCGGAGCTCTTGCTTTCTGCTTTTGCCTAACCCCGTTCCTGTCGGCGGCGGACGGCGGAACCGGCACCCTCAAAATCGGCAGCGCGCCGATCGAGTGCAGCGTAATCTTCCGCGGCCAGCAGCTTGAAAAGAAAAAGGCGGTCATCACCGAATCGGGCGTACCGGCCGGGCATTATGTTGTCATCTTCCGCAACGCCGACAAGACCGTGAAGAAGAACGTAAACGTGCGGGAAGGCAAGATCACCTTCGTCTTCGGCAACCTGATCCCGCCCGAGGTTCTGCGCGAAGAGGCGGCCAAGGCTGTAGCCAAAAAGAATGAGACCGAATCAAACACGCAGGAAACTTCAAAACCCAAGGCAGCTGAATCATATGCTCCGACCAAAGAGAGCGTAAAGGAAGACATCGCGGAAGTCTCGACCGCCGAAGAGCAGCCCACGCTAGGCCCGGTAACCGTGAGCAGGCCTCCCGAGAAGAAGGAGCCATTCAACCTCTTCAACATCACCGAGAGCAAACCCAAGTCCGGTGATGTCGGCGAGAATATCGACGACGCCGACCTCTTTTTCGAGATCGCCGAGATGCTGCGCAAGGCGGTCAACCCCATTCTCAAGGCGGACCGTTACAAACGTTCGGAGCGCATATATATCGCCATTATCGAACGCTGGCCCAACTCCGACAAGGTCGAGCTTTGCCACTATAATCTCGCGCGCCTCTACGAATCACTCTTCTACCGCTGCCCCGAGGCCGCCATCGAGAAGTACAAGGATGTTCTCGAACATAATTTCAAGACCACCCTGCCCTGCCGCTGGCGCATAGCGGTAATATATGAAAGCACCCTCAAAGATATTCCGAAGGCGAAGGAGTGGTATGGGCTGACGGCAAAGTACAGCCAAAGCGAAAACCTGCGCGAGAAGGCCCAGGGCCGGATCGAGTATCTTGAGAAAAAGGGGCTCTAAGGCCTGATGAGCGGCACCGATTCCCCCCAGGGCACTGTTCACTGCCACAATTGCGGCGCCTCGATCACGGCCGACAGCCTTGATATGGGGGATGCCGTAGTCTGCGAAAAGTGCGGAACCTCAATTACCGTGGGGGCGAACGAACAGGAAACCATTTACGTATCGCCCGACTCTTTCGAGAACCGTCTCTTCGGCGACGACATTTACGCCACCAATATCAACCGCATCCAGAAGGGAACCATCATAGGCCGCTGCAAGATCGAGCGCGAGCTCGGACGCGGCAACATGGGCGTGGTCTATCTGGCCGAACACACCACCCTCCACGTACCGGTGGCGGTCAAGGTTCTCGCC
>JAFGWW010000488.1 GCA_016936955.1 Planctomycetota bacterium
CTCCACATCAGGCGTGCGCTTCATGAGATAGGACCAGGAGATGTCAATCACCTCGCGCGCCTCGTCGGGGGTGGTGCAGCCGATGGTTACCATGTCGCAGTCGCGGATTGTGTTCCACACGAAAGCAAGGCCGACCGCGGGCTGAAGCCTTCCCGCCGCAAGGGGCTTGATTGTCATGACCGGTTTTTTCGCGCTGTTGATGATGCGCATGATCCAGTCCGCCTCGACCTGCATCAGGAAATTTGCGGAGTTGTAAATCTGGATGTAGGTGTCGACGTCCGCGTCCATCTTGTCGGCGTAGACAACCGCTTCCGGCATATGGGTCGAGAGGCCGGGGTGCATGCCTCGCTCACGGATCATCTTCGTGTATTTTCCGAGGTCGCGGATCGTGCCGTGCATGCGGTCGATCAGCGCGTCTGTCACGCACTGGTGGGGCAGGCAGAAGGTCGCCTTCTCCGCCTTGCAGCGATCCAGCACCCGCTCCGGCTCAAGCTCCGCCGGGCCGCCCGGGATGATATTGAAATGGGGGGTGATGATTCTTATTACCTCGCGCCCGACTTTCTGCTCGGCGATGGTGAGTGCCTTGTCCATCAACTCCGGCATGTCGCCGCCCATGATCGCGTCCACCCCGTTTTCAAGGAATACGCAGATCGTCTCGGCGATGCGCTCGGGGGTCTGCATCTCGCGGATATATTTATCCTTGGCCACACTGTTGTGGGAAAATCCCCTGAACCAGTTGGTGCCTATTATCAGCCTCGGCATGGATACGCCGCCGACTGTCGTGCGCGGAAATTCGCTCATGAGTCTGTCCTCTCGGAGATGATTGTCCTCACTCGTTATTCACTTAATCTTAACCGCCCCTTTTCCTTATTCCAGATTATCCTTCCAATCTCATCGGCTCCCGGCGCAAAACGGTTGACCTGCTCCGCAAAGCGTTCGGCGTTGCCGGTGGTCAGGCACTTCAGATTTCCTCGCTCCGTGCCGCCGGGATTCTTCTGTGAAGCAAGTAAGCGTGCCGCCTGTTTCGCCACCGCTTTCGACGGGTCGATTACCTTTATCCCGTCCCCGGCCACCCTTTCGATAAGGTCTTTGATCAGGGGATAGTGGGTGCAGCCAAGGACAAGGCGGTCGATCCCCTTTTTTTTCATGGGGTTGATCCACTCCCCGAGCTTGCGGCAGATCTCGTCCGCCGAGGTGCTCTTCTCTTCAATCATCTCCACAAGGCCGGGGCAGGGTTGGCGGAATACCTCCACCCCCTCGGCAAACCTTTCAACCACGCTCTCATAGAGTTTGCCCTGAAAGGTAGCGCTGGTGGCGATTACGCCGACCTTGCGGGTTCTGGTCTCCTCCGCCGCAGGTTTTACCGCAGGCTCCATGCCTACGAACGGCGTATCGGGAAATATCTTCCGCATCTCATGGAGGGCCGCGGCCGATGCGGTATTGCAGGCTATGATTATCAACTTGGCGTCGCGGTAAAGGAAATATTCCGTAATGGCTTTGGCATATCCCCTGATCTCGTCCAGACTCCGTTCGCCGTAGGGGACGTGGTGCTGGTCGGCGAGGTAGAGAATATTTTCGTGCGGGAGTTCGTGCTGCAACTCGCCGAGAATGGAGAACCCGCCGACGCCGCTGTCGAATATGCAAAGAGGACCGCTCATTCGGAAATTATCTCCTTGCCCACAATCTCGATCCCCTGCAGCACAAGGTCGGGCGCGAGGACGGTTTCGAAGTCGAGCATGGGATATATTTTCGAGGACCACCCGCCCGTTATTATTCTGCTCACTCTTCCGCCGCAGCTTTTTGCGAGTATGCGCGCTGATTCGGTTATGGCACCGGTAAGCCCTGCGGCAAGACCGCCCATGACCGCTTCGCGCGTGCATTTGCCCGCTTTGTCTGGAACATTCCAGCCCATCTCATCTAAATGGAAATCGGGGATGGCCGCAGCCGTACCCAGCGCACCGAGCCACATCGCCGGCCCCGGCAGGATAAAGCCGCCCTGAAATACTCCGGACGAATCCACCATATCAACAGTCACGGCGCTGCCGGCCTGTATGACAATAATCCCGCCCTCGCCGGGTGCGTGGATGTCCCGCGCCGCGCGGGCGGCGAGCAGCCTGTCGATCCCGGTTGTGCTCACGCTCTCAAGCGCGTTGGCCATGATCGTGTGCCCGGCCGAGTCGATGAGGACGGTGGTGTCGATATCGCCGGTGGAGATTGCTTCCATCAGCATCTCGGTCGCCGCTGGCACAACCGAAGCGACAGCCGTTCCCTCCCCGTCCTTGAGCCGCGATACGGCATCGGCAATCGCTCCGGCCGCAAGCTCGCTGGTGCGTAGTGAAAAGCGCTCTCGCACACGCGCGCCGCTGATGCTCGCAAATACGGTGGTCGAATTGCCTATGTCTATGGCAAGCAAAGCTCTCTCCTTGTCGTTTCATTGGATTATCCCGGTTGAAAAGGAAAAGGCAAGTATTTCAATAAAAGCTGCAATTTTTAATCATAATATAACAACATGTGGATAACCTCTTGTACTTCAAGCTTTTGCTGTTGGAAAATGCAACACGTAAAGATGGCAAACTGTGCATACATTGCGAGATATCCTCTGGTTATCCACAATGTGAGCTCGGAATTTATTCGCCCTTAATGATTATAAGTGCATTATCCATATGTATTTAAGATATTTACATCAAATCTTCTCATGCATCCTTGAGGGCTGATGGAGCTTTATTCTTGACAAATCGCGGGGGCTGCGTTAGACTGCTGCACTTGTGAGGAGGGATTTGGAGTTGGTGGGGCAGACCGGCTCTGGATTCTTTTAAAATCCTGCCGTTTTATTTTTTGGGTATGGCGTCATGCCTGCTTGTGAATGGGGCTACGCCTCTGAGCGCGAAAGGGCGAGTTACATGGCCAAGGAAAGTAAATGCATAGTACCTGGCTGTACCAACAAGGCTCACGCGAAAGGCTATTGCAGAAAGCATTACGGTCAAATCTGGAGAAAAGGTAAAATTTACTCTACAGAGGAAGAGAAGAGGAAAGAAAAGAGCATTAACCGCGACGATACCGATCGCATGCGCGCCCTTGAGCGCGAGCTCCGCAGGGCGGAAATGATGTATCGCAACGTGGTTGGCTTTGAAGGACGGCTCAAATGGCGCCGCGAGATCGACGAGGTCCGCAAAGAGATGACGCGCCTTGGGATGGAGATTCCTGAAGAAGTCGGTGCTTTGGACTAGTCGGTGGTTCCTGACTTTCCTGACTCAAATTAGCACGCCGGACATTGAGCCGGCGTGTTTTTTTATCGCCAGAAATCCCGGAGGGTGGGTGTGCATTTCGCCCAGCATTTTGTCATATCATGGTTTGCGGGCGAGAAAGGCGGCGCTGGGAGCGTGGCCGGAAGGCGCATCGTAACCTGGGCTGGTGTGGTCTCTGACGCCGACGTCATTCCCTATGCGGGCGCGATCGCCTATAACTGGCTGGGCAAAGGCATGCCTTTTGGCGAGGCCATGCAGAGCGCGTTCGATACGGTACACATTAAAATTCACCACCATTACACCCACAATTTCGCTTTCGTGCTGCTTGTTGGGCTGGTTTCGTTATTTCTTGCCATGAAACTCAGATCGCGAGCCCACGAAAACAGCGGGATTGAAACGGATAAACCAGCGCAAAGCCATGGGTCTCTGCGCGTCGCCATTCTTGCAATGTTTGCCTGTAGCCTTCATATCGCATGCGACGCCATCGCCTCCGGTCCGGAGTGGCCTGTTTATCCTTTCTGGCCATTGAGTGATTACGCGTGGGGTTATAAGTGGTCGTGGACTCTGGCCGACTGGCCGAATATCGCGATTCTCGCCGCATGTCTTGTGCTTGCGAGGCAATACGCCAAGGCGAAGGGGCGTTCTCCGGTCGAGGCATTCAGCGTGGCGGTTGACAGGCGGTTTGTCCGGCTTGTGCGCGGGGAAGTTGGCAAAGGCGAGTGAGTTTATGCCTCTACATAATTTCCCGCCTATGTTGACAGTAATTGAGGAATGGCTTAATCTTTTTTGCCGTCTGGCTTGATTCATAATCGATTGTATAGAATAAATCAGTAATGTCCGATTCGTCAGAAAACAATAAAGAACCCCGGCGCTCTTCCGCCACGGGGCGCATCGGTGGGCAGAGCAGTCTCCGGCAGGCAGGCTTTACCGGGAATATCCAGATTGACGACCTGTGGGACGCTTTCGACGATGAGGGCGACGAGGGGCAGCCATTCCATTCTTTCGGCCTTCACAAAACGGTCGAGCAGACCCTGAGCGATTTTTCCGGCGATAATAAATATGTAATATTGGACGAGATGGCCAAGGGCGGCATGGGCAAGATCCTGCGCGCCGTCGACCGCGATATCCACCGTCCCGTTGCCATGAAGGTTATCATCGGCCGGGCCGACGAGGAGCAGCGCGCCCGTTTTGTGGAAGAGGCGCAGATAACGGGGCAGCTTGAACATCCCAACATCGTCCCCGTCCACGAACTCGGCATCGACCCCGAAGGCAACATCTATTTTTCGATGAAGCTGATGAAAGGCGACAGCCTCAGCGATATTCTCGATAAAATTCGGGACTGCGGCGGAGATTCGAAGGAATTTTCCATCCGTTACCTCATAAGAATTCTTCTGGCCGCCGCAAACGCCATTGCCTATGCCCACTCCAAGGGGGTTGTGCACCGCGACCTCAAACCGGGAAATATCATGGTCGGCGATTACGGCGAGGTGCTGGTCATGGACTGGGGGCTTGCGAAGATTGGAGCAACCCGCGAGTTCAGGAAAAAGGATGCAAAATCGCGGGGCGAGGAATACCGCGAACCGGAAGCGCCCGAACCAGCCATGCTCCCCCCCTCAACCAGAGACCGGGACGCCAACCTTGACGACAGGGTGCGGAGCTATCGCCATGACTCCAGCCTCATGATTACCAAGGATGGAACCGTGGCCGGGACGCCTGCGTATATGTCGCCGGAGCAGGCTCGCGGCGAGATCGACCATATCGACGAACGCTCGGACATTTATTCCCTCGGCGCGATCCTGTATGAAATTGTAACCCTCTTCCCGCCTGTGATGGGGGACAGCGACAGCGAGTTTCTCGACCGGGTCAAGGCGGGGCAGATCATGGCGCCGACCATCCGTTCGCCGCGCGGGGAAATCCCGCAGCGGGTGGCGGATATTGCGATGAAAGCTCTCTCCTTCGCGCCGAAAGAACGTTACCAGAACGTGGGCGAGTTCAGGCAGGCGCTTATCGACTTTCTGGAGTCAGGCGAAGGCATACCGGCGAAGCAGAAGCCGGAATCGACCATTTCCTTCCGTGAGGTCGAGCATAAGAGCGTTCCTATACATATTCTGGTTGCAATTCTGGCCCTTTCGGCTTTTGTGTATGGCCTTATGGCCCGCAGTATAAACATTGCCAACGAAAAACTTGAGAGAGCCGAACTTGAAAAGGATCAGGCTCTGCTGGAGCGCGACAAGGCGGTGCGCTCCCTCAGGGAATACAGGCTGGAAGGTTTTATGAATCCGGGGCAGAGTATCGAGGATCTGATCGGAATCCCGGAAAATCCCCCCAAATCGCGGCGCGACACCTATGGCGGCGGACTTAAAGTTTCTCCTCCTCCGATAGAAGGTGAAGATTAGTTCGCGATTGTCCGATAAATCAATATTACCTGTCCGGATATTGAATGCGGCCGGGAAACTTGGCCGGTTCGGATAATCTCTTTTCCTAATCTCGCGGGAACCAAGATGAAAAAATACATACTCGGCGCGTGTTTTCTTTTCTCTCTGATCGGGCTTGCCATCTCCGGCGAGACGGTGAGCAGGAAAAGAACCGAACTTGTCAATACCGTCAAGGAAGCTCCCGCAGGCGGCGACGCTCTTGAACTCCGCAGGGGGCGCATAGCATTTCTTAACCGCGCCAAATGGCTTGTGGCACCCCTTCATGAGAAAAAGGGCGAGCCAAGAGAGGGGGAGTGGCTCTACGAATTCCGCGAAAAAGGACAGACCTTCAGCCAGTACTGCCTCGACGCCTCCCACGAACAGCGCACGGCCACCCGTAAATATATCTATATCCAGCCCCTTGGCGGCTTCGACAGCAACCACAAGAAAATACTGAGAACAACCGCAGAATTCATCGCCCTCTTTTACGGTATGCCGGTCAAACTTTGCAAGGAAGCGAGCATCGAGAAATTTCCTTCCGATGCTTTCCGTTACGGCGACCGCAGTGGTTCGATGCAGCTCAGTACCGATTACCTGCTCGAGGATGTCCTCAAGCCCAATCTTCCCGACGACGCAGCGGCCCTGATCGGCATAACCACAGTCGATCTCTGGCCGGGAGTGCGCTGGAACATGAATTACGTCTTCGGCATGACATGGCTTTACGGGCGGGTAGGGGTTATTTCCGTCAACCGCCTGGGAGATCCCGGCGAGAGCCGTCTGGCCTATCAGCAGGCCCTTATGCGCTCCATGAAGATTACCAGCCATGAACTTGGCCACGCTTTCTCGATGCGCCACTGCACCTGCAACGTATGCGGCATGAACGGGCGCAAGGGGCATTTCGAGAACGAGCGCCTTCCCTTGCAGTTCTGCCAGGAGTGCATGGCAAAGCTCTGTCTCGCCACCGGCGCC
>JAFGWW010000489.1 GCA_016936955.1 Planctomycetota bacterium
CGCCTCCAGCTCCCGCGCCTCTTCCTGAGTGAGTTTTCCGTCCAGCATCTTGCGGTAGTAATTAACGGCGGTGGCGACATACAGGGGGCTTTTCTTGCGCCCTTCGATTTTCAGGCTCGCAATGCCGGACGCTTTCATTCGCGAGACAAAGCTCGCGGCGGTCATATCCTTGAGCGAAAAAGGATAACCGCACAAGCCTCCCCTTCCCTTCGCCATCTCGCGACACGAATAAGCACAGCGCCCGCGATTTCCGCTACGCCCGTTGGTCATGGAAGAGAACATGCACAGGCCGCTGTATGAATAACAGAGCGCCCCCTGCACAAAGCATTCAACCTCAAGGCCGCTCAGGGATGAGATATTTTCTATCTCCTCCATAGTCAACTCACGCGCCAGTGTTACCCGGTCGTAACCAAGCTCGCGCAGCATCTGCGCGCCTACAAGGTTATGTATGGCCATCTGCGTGCTGCCGTGGAGGCGCAGGGACGGGAAATGCTTGCGTACAATCCGGGCCACGCCCAAATCCTGCACTATAACCGCGTCGACCTGCAATTCCGCAATGCTTCCGAGAAGGCGCACAATATCAGGAAGTTCGCTGTTTTTGATAACCGTATTGACCGTGACATAAACACGGCGCGGTTCGCTCAATGAATGTGCGTAGGCAACGATCTCATCAAGCTCGTCGAGGGAGAAATTGACAGCTACGGCTCGGGCGGAGAAACGGGAAAGGCCGAGGTAGATGGCGTCCGCTCCGTAATGAAGAGCAGCGTAACCGGATTCTGGTTCTCCAGCCGGAGCAAGCAGTTCTATCGCCACTCTACAGACCTTTCCGCCCACCGGCCAGGAATTTAACAAGATGCAAACTCAGGCGCACACCATGCACCTCGCACACGCAAACAATAACAGCTAGGGGATTGTAATTGAGGCAGGCGGCTTTTCAACCTTATATTGCTTTATCATGCCCTTTCCGTTGACCATTCGGCCAGCTCGTAGCTGACGAAAAAGCCCCGTCTGCTAAAACCGGGGCTTTGGGCAAATCGACGTTCTCAGTTACTATCCCCACTGGATCGCATGGGGGCTGCCGGTGACGGGGATGTTTTCAAGGATAAGGCCTTCCCCATCCATCCCGCTCCGCCGCGGCAGAACAAGGGCGCGCTCCGAAGTCTCCCCCGTCACGAGATCGGTAATTATGGCTTTGCTGAGTTTTTTAGGTGCGTTTGGCCAGAAGATGCGGCCTACCGGCGTATTTTCCTCCCCCGGCATCCTTCCCGATAGCCAGACGAAAGTAACGTAGCGCTCGTCCTGTTTGAACCACTCCGCCATCGCCTCGCGCTCCGGCAAAAATGGTTCCTTCGCCTCCTCCTGCCAGAAGTATCTCTGGTTCAGTGGGAGCATCGGGGCGCTGAGTTGAGCAGGAACCGTGTTCAGGTGCGAGAAGGAAGAACCAAGAACCCCAAGCATCCGCTTGACCGCACCATATACACTCTTCTTCACGTATCCTTCGTCCTCGTGGCGGATAATACCGAAATTCTGCTCCGCCTCAAAGGGGTCAGTCCCGTCGTTCATATAGTCATACAGACAGGATACGCGCACATCCGACTTGAGCCCGAGAATAAGCGAGCGCACGGAATAAGCCGCCTGCGTCGGCTCGTTATAGCCGCGCGGCCAACCCGGTTTCTGGCTCTGGTTATAGCTGGTAAAACCGTACTCGGTTATATACATATCAAGTTCGCGGCCGAGAAGATTACGGCTGTGTTCGCGGGTCATGTCAAAGAGAGACTTGAAGCTGTGCCTGTCGTCGGCCATGTTCGCCCCGTCCTCCGCAGCAATCCGCCCACCACCAAGAGGCAAAGTCTCCGGCGGAAAGCGGACGGTATATGGATGATGGCTGACCCCGTCGATATTCTCGAAACTTGAAGCGTAGCGCTCCATCATGTGATAGGTCTGCACCTCGCCGGGATTTGTTATAATAACTGCCTCAGGATCGGCCTCACGTATTGCAGCAGCGGAAAGCGCCATGAGCTCACAGAACCGGTCAAGCCACAGGCACGGCTCCTTGCCACTGAAACTTCCGCCATACTGATTGTAAAAATAGAAGTTGGTCGGCTCGTTCCAGATCTCGTATGAGATAATATGCCGCCCTTTTAATTCATTAGCCATGAACCCGGCAAAACGCGCGAACCCTTCCGGATCGAGCGGATTCTCATACAGGTTGTTTCCGTAGCAGAGCAGCAGGATAACCTCAAGCCCAGCCTCTTCGGTCTGGCGCAACCAGTCAAGGTCTACCTCCGGTATTACAAACTGTCCTTTCTCCTTCTCCACATCCTCCCACTTGATCTCCTGCCGAACCACACCAACACCGAGATCCAGTATTCCGGGGAGGAGGTTTTCAACCTTCCACCCCTGCTCGCGCCTCTCGAAATGTGTGCAAACTCCAATCCGCCTGTTCCTTACGCTCATCGTAATGTCTCCATGTGCTCTTGCTGTAGGCCGCAACAGAATAAATACATTATCAGTTGTCAGCAAAGGACTTAACCAGGTTCAACAAAAACAGACAACCGATATTAATCACCGCTGACAATAATCTTGACGACCATAATCTAGCGCACTAAATCAAGAAATCAAACTTTTTATATACCTTTTTTGGTATATTTATTGACTTTCGATTATTTGCATATACTTTGTGATTAAGCAAGTTGATTCCTTACCAATTTACCCGGAGGTAGACCAAATGAAGCCAGACAGCAGCCACATTAAAACGATCAAGGTGATCTCTAACACCCACTGGGACCGCGAATTCAGGCGTAGTTTTGAGAAGACGCGGCGCAGGCTTCTGACCATGCTGGACACGACGATTGATATTTTAGAAAACGATCCGCAATACCACTCCTTCACCATGGACGGCCACGCGATAATGATCGACGATTATCTTGAGATGAGGCCGGAGCGTCGCGAATCGGTTGAGCGTCTGGTCAAAGACGGACGTCTCGTCATCGGGCCGTACTTCACCCTCTCGGAAGAATTCAGCATCGGGCAGGAAGCTCTGGTGAGAAATCTTATCTGGGGCCGCAAGACGGTCGAGAAATACGGCGGCAAGTGCGGCACCGTGGCCTACACTCCGTCCTCGTGGGGACAGACTGGGCAGCTCCCGCAGATTCTCAAGGATTTTGATCTGGACAAGATGATGTTCTATCGCGGCATCAGCCATCACGAAGCGGACGCAGAGTGGATATGGGAAGCGCCGGACGGCACCCGTGTCCTTGCCAGCCGCTTCGCCCTTTACGCGCGGTACAACTGGTATTATCAGGTTCACCGCCCCGTCACCACCGGACGCGTTTTCGGCAAGGATTATCTGTGGGGCGAGTTTGACGAGGTTCCGGTACGCACCGCCGATTCGCTCGCAGGGGAGGATCTAGCTTTTGATGTGCAGGCCCCCGCCCTTCTCTATAACAAAGATAAAGTCGCGGAGGCGGTCACCGCCATGGTAGAGCGCGAAGGAAGCCATTTCACCACCCCGGTATTCCTCGCAATGCACGGTCACGACATCTCGGTCGCCCATCCAAAAGAATCTCAAGTCATACGCGACGCTCAGGAAGCGCTCAAAGACAAATTCAAGATCGAGCATACCGACCTTGAAGACGCATGGCGCGAGATCGAAAAGCATCTCGACATGGATGCCCTTCCCGTCCTGAACGGCGAACGCCGCAGCTACCTCAAGGAAGGAATGTGGACATTCCTCTTCCCCGGAACGGTAAGCGCCAGAACCTATCTCAAACAGAAAGATTTCGAGGCAACCAACCAGCTTGTGAGATACGCCGAGCCTCTGGCCGCTCTCGCCATGTCAGCG
>JAFGWW010000490.1 GCA_016936955.1 Planctomycetota bacterium
AAGGATAGACAAGCCTACCTGCAAATGCCACATCGCCATGCCGTGCCAAGTCTTCGAGCTACTCACCCTCATGGGGGTTGCGAGTACCGAAGTTCCCGTCTTCAGCGTCGGCAGGAGCGAGGAGATTGTCAGGAACGTCTCCACTATACGTGATAACCTTCGCGCGAGGATGGAGCTCGAGCTTATCGAGTCGCTGCGCGAGATGTTCGACTTCGCCCTGAGATTGCACCGTCTCGGCCACGCCGCACGCATTCCCGATTACGAGAGCGAACCCATCGCGCGCGCCATGCAGATGCTGAGTGAGAATCTGGAAGATAAACTCAACATGCCGGAGGTGGCGCAAAAGCTCGGCATGAGCTACAGCCGTTTCAGGAAAAGTTTCCTGCGCCACACTGGCGAATCGCCCGGTAATTTCAGAATCAGGCGGCGCATTGAGCGCGGCATGGCCATGCTCACCGCCGGGCAGTATTTGATAAAAGAGATCGCGGCGCGACTGGGCTATCCCGACGAATACGCCTTCTCCTCACAATTCAAAAAAATCGCCGGTCTCTCGCCCAAACAGTTCAGAAAAAGAGGGGAGTGAAAACACTCCCCCTTCCTGCGCGCGATTGATTATTCATGCGAATCAAGCCACGAGACAATTAATGCGCGCCGGTGGCTTTATAACACACCCTATAAGCAAGATAATCTGCGTACAATTCACTGGTGGGCGCCACGTGCCCGTCGGCATAAAGAACGTTGGCAACCCCGTTATGGCGGTAGGCGGGAGCTTTGGTCCAGCCCGCCGAAATCTGAAAGTTCTCCCAATACCATGTGCGGCCGGTATCGACTACAAGTATGACCTGAGACGTACGCGAAAATTTACTGAATTTGATTGGCCGACTCGTCGAATTGGTTTTTGAAAAGTAGTTCGGAAACTTAGAATTATAACCGAGACCGCTTCTGTCGTAACTGGTTGATTCTTTGCGGTCATATGAGGGGCAGAAAAGGATCTTTGAATTGGGGATCTGGTCGGGGAACGCGCTGGAGCAGGCTTTGGTGTTGCCCACATATTTCCCAAGGATCGCGGTGGAAAGCCACGGCACCCACGCATTGGTTCTGGTTATTCCATTGATCGTGATTGAAGAATATGACCTGTAATAAATCGGCAGGTAATCGTCATTGTCATCCGCATAGGACATGAAAGCCACGCCAAGCTGTTTGTTATTATTTACGCACTGCGCCGAGCGCGCGGCTTCCATGGCCCTGCTCAGAGCCGGAAGGAGAAGGCTGGCAAGAATGCTTATAATGGCAATCACCACAAGCAATTCTACGAGGGTGAATCCTTTACGTGTACGAATATATGGCATCAGTGTTCCCCAAATCTCACAGCGTAAAACTCTATTCATCTTCACTCTAACCCACAAAACAAGCTGAGCAAATATTATACAAAAAACGGTAACGTAGTCAAATTTATCCGATGAGCCACCGTATGCACAATAGCCGGAGAACATGCACCCAACCAGGTAGGCAAAATATCGGGTGGATCAGTACCTGTAAATCAACCGTTGCGGTGAGCGGCTTGCCTCAAGGGACCGTCCCAACATACGGGAACGCAGCTCATGCAATGCCTCGCTGCAGGCGGGATCGCCCACGCGGTTCACCACCTCGTCCGGATCGGAAGAAAGATCGTACAACACCTCTTCGTCATTTGCATAACGTATATACTTGTGTTTTTGTGACCGGAGCATGGCATGGCCGGGATTATGATATGCAAAAACATTCTCCCGCGTGTCGGGTTCATCGCCATTCAGCAACGCCTCGGCATAATTCCGTCCCTGCATTACCCGGGGCGGCCGCGCGCCACACAAGCCGAGCAGGGTCGGGAGCATGTCCACCATCTCCACCAGCCCTTCGACGCGCCGGGGGCTGTCACCAAATCCGGCTGGCCAGTGCATTACCCACGGCACGCTCATGACCTCGTCATAAAACGAATGCTGCTTGAGAATCATGCCGTGGTCGCCGCACATGTCGCCGTGGTCAGAGGTGAAGATGATAAGGGTGTCGTCGAGCTGCCCCCGGGAACGCAACCTCTCCATAACCTGCCCGACAGCCATGTCGACGCCCGTAACCATCGCGTAAAAATGGCGGCGGTACTGACGGAATTTCTCCTCGCCCCAATCGGAACACATGCGCAGCATGGAGGCAAGCGGTTCCGGCTTGTCGGCGGTTTCATCGGAAGCGCGCGCGGGAAGGGGAATCTCCGCGTCCGCGTAAGGAGCGAACATTTCCCTCGTCGGATTCAGCGGCGGATGGGGCGCGTAAAAGCCCATATGCACCATCTGCCCCTCTTGCCGCGAGCCGGTATCGAGATAACGGCACGTCTGCTCGGCTACCCATCCGGAAAAGCTCGCCTGCCACGGAGCGTCAAGCACCTTGCCCTCGCGCTCGCCGGCCCGGTCAGGATGGTTGCTGCGAACCACGCGGAAAGTATCCACAAGCTCGGGATACTCGGTGCGCAGCCATGTCATATACGCGTCTTCATAAGGCCCCGGCTCCTCGGCCAACCAGAAGACGTCAAAGCCATAGCTGTTGCGCTGGCGCGGATCGAGATCATTATCCTCGTGGGGCTGGAAATGCAGTTTGCCGATCTGGGCGGTCTGATACCCGGCAGCCTTGAATTCCCGCGCCGCGATCGGTTCGAAATCTGGGTGCAGGCAATGGCCGTTCGCCGTGACTCCCGTCTGCTGCGGATACAGGCCGGACATGAAACTGCAACGGCTTGGCATGCACAACGGGTTTTGGGCAAAACAGTTTTCAAAAGTTACCCCGCCGCTTACAAGAGCGTCAAGATTCGGCGTATGCACCGCGCCATTCCCATGGGCGCCGATGCAATCAAACCGCATATGGTCGGTGGTGATCCAGAGTACATGGCGGGGAATGGGACGTGACATAAAGCTCTCCTTGCGTGAGCCGTAATAAAAATGCGCGGCCTTTTAAGTGGCTCGGGTTTAAGATCAACTCAATCCTATTTGCCAATTCCATGGAGTGCAAGCATTGCATCGGGAATTTATGCATATTGCTGAAATTTCAAATTACGTTTCCGTTATGAGCACCGAGATTCCATAACAATTCATGACATGGATACATAAAAAAGCCCGGAACCCTGCATCCATGATGAAAACGGAAAGCAACAATGTCCGGGCAAGCGCATGCACTTTACAGCTCACAAAGAAGACGGCAGGCAGGCAAATATATTATGAAGTTCTACAGCAACCCGGCCAGATAACCGGCGATGAAAGCGGCCTGCTTCTCGCGCACCTCTTCCTTGAAATGAACATGGTCGCAGTAGGGATTATCGCCGAGGTTGGAGGTGAAGGTAAAGAGGTCGATACTCGGCACGCCCAGCTCTCTCATAACCTTGTCGGCCGCTGCATTATATCTGGCACAATCGGCTTGATAACGGTGGAAGCTTTTGTTATTGACGTTATGCACCGCCTCGTCGCAGGGGGTGATGCGCATCCAGATCATCTTCGGCTTCATCCCGCCCACAACGGAGACGATCTCGCGCAGGTTCTTTTCGTAATCTTCTATCTCAATCTGCCTGGCACCGCTCGCGGGATCGGTCTTGAGGTCATGGAGGCCGCAGTTGACCAGCATATAATCGGCGTCATTGCCGTCCTTCTCCGCCATGGAACGCAAGAACCTCAAAACCATCGACGAATCACCGCCGTTGGCGCCCTGCGGGTTGTCGAGATTGAGAAGGGCCTCCTCCGTACCTTCCTTGCGGGAATACTCCATAAAACCTTCGAGATATTTTTCAAGGAAAGGGCCATACTGAATGGAAATGCTGTCGCCGATCACGTAAATTTTCATCGTTATCTCCAAGTGTTTTGAATTAATCCATCCACATGTAAAATCTATGATTCACATTTTTCATCAACCGCCTTTTTTAATTCACCAATTTCTTTGCGCAAGCGTATGTTCTCGCGGGCAAGAGGTTCTATTGCCACGTATCTGAGCCAATAAATCAGAGTTACAGCAAAAAGAAATCCGGCAAAAGAGTCCAACAGCAACTCAGGAGGAAAAGCACCACCCGCTGGTTCCGAATCAGGAAGGATAATCCGCGCAATAACCGGCATTGAAAAGCCCAAAAAAGCAACGCCAAGGAAGAGCCAAACATCCTTTCTACTTGTCGGCTTGGCGACAAAGAGATCCAGTCTGTCCCTGTCCTGCTTGCAGGCTTCGTCATTATTCAATCGGTCTGCCCATTGGCCATATTCCGCATCATCCGCCATTAGCTTTCCCCTTTTTCGCCCGTTCATACCCGCCTTGTTAGCATTATATCTGCCACCCAATGCTTATCTTGACGCTTGCCTTAATTCGAAATATAAACTATTCTGCCTTTGCTTTCAGTCAAACAGAAAAGCATTATTGCGGCGGAAAAGGCCATGAAGGGGCGGAGATTCATGATAAGCATAGACATTTCGGGCAAGGCTGTTCTCATCACCGGCGCTACGGGGCAGCTCGGGCGGGTCATGGCCCGGACTCTCGCCAAGGCCGGAGGCGATATCATCGTCCACTATAACAGCAACGAACAGAAAGCGCGGGAGTTGGTGGAGGAGATACGCAGCATTGGGCGGGAAGCCCTTGCCGTCAGCGCCGACATCACCGACGAGGCATCAATCAGAAAAATGCGCGCCGAGATCGTCGACAAGCTGCGCACGCCTGATATAGTGGTGGCTAACGCCGTTGTCCAGTACAAATGGACCGAGGTACTCAAGCAGTCGCTGGCGGATTACGAAAGCCAGTTCCTCTCGTGCGTAAAACAGAACGTAATGCTCGCGCAGGCTTTTGTTCCGGACATGATCGAAAAGAAGTGGGGGCGCGTGATCGGCATCAATACCGAGTGCGCCATGCTCTGCGACAAAACCACCTCGGCCTACATCTCCGGCAAACGCGGTATGGACGGTGTGCTGCGGGTTCTGGCAAAAGAGGTTGGCGAGCACGGGATCACGGTCAATCAGGTCGCGCCGGGCTGGACCATAAGCGAGAACTCCCCCGCCGCGGACTCCGATTCCGGCTACACCTCCCGGGTCCCGCTCAACCGCCGGGGAAAGGATCAGGAGATCGCCAACGCCGTCGCCTTCCTCGCCTCCGACCTCGCAAGCTTTATCAGCGGCGTCTACCTCCCCGTCTGCGGCGGGAACGTGATGCCTGCGATATAAAGTTTACCTTCGTCGGACAATAACGAAGCTCAGCCAGAATGCGGCTGTCATGGATTATGGCGCAGAGCTGTTATTTCTTCGCCTTATCCCCCGCCTCTTTCTCCGCCTCACTCTCAAATCCCTTGAAGAGGCTATCAACCTTTCTCGCCTCGCTTGCCGCCTTGGCGTCTCCCGCATCCTCAAGTTTTTTCACTTCCGCAAGGGCTTTCTCGCGAGCCTCAGCAATCGCAGGCTCGTCATTCTTGAGCTCCGAGAATAGGTATATATGGCCGTACTTTTTCTCTTTACTCTTGAGTCCCCGGTAATAACGCATAGCGCTGTCCAGCTTGCCGTCCTTCATGTTATCACGGGCTTTTTCAAGGTCTTTCCACATCGCCTTAGCCGTCTTCTCGCTCGGTATGTCCCCGTATTTTTTCAAGGCATCCTTGAGTATCTTTGCCGTCGCGGCTTTGTCGGTCTCATACTTTACCACATCCAGAAGCGTTCCGTCAGGATTTGCAAGCAAGACATAAGGTATAAATTTCCCCGTCTTTCCCGAGGCCTGGCTTCTGATCTGCTGGATCGTCTCGCTTTTCGTGCTCTGCTCAACAAGGACGCAGACGAAGTCCTTGAATTCCGCCATAACCTTCCACTTCGCTCGCTGGCCGTTATGGAGCGGGCAATCTGACTTGGGATCATGCACCATAATAGCCAGTGGGCGGCCAAGCTCGCGGGCTTCAGCAACAGCCTTGTCATCCGCCGACTCAAGGAACCACCCCTTGGGATCCTTTAAAGTCTCCTTGGCGGCCTTTTTATTCGCCCCCATTACAACTGACGCACAGGAAAACATCACAAAGGCAACCATAAATATGCGGATCATTTCTTCCCTCCCCAACTGTCCCGACGGCAGATATATATTAAATATAACTACGCCATAGTGTATGCGATAAGCTGCATTATTGCACCCGAAAATATCGCCATGCAGACAGAATATAGGTGCTTCATTACCGAAGCACAGGTTCCTGAAACTGGAGCAAATGCAAATGTATATGCCAGAATAAACCGCGCCACACGCGCGAACCACCCCGCCTGTCACTTTGACAAACCACCTCCCCCAACCACGGCAATATGGCCTATCAAAACCTCCATACGGAAAAAGTTGATAAATTTATATTATTACGGGAACACAACTTACAGATTTATCACTTCACCTTTCCCATTGTGGTTCGGAACTTGCTTTATTACGTATGCAACTGCCCTCGCCGGGCATTCTGCAATTGACATTTTATGATCCGGTGCCGATTGTGTGCAAGGCGACCGGGATGATTTTGAAGAGTTATTTATTTTATTGCTCTGACTTACTGACTTATACATCGAGGAGGAAGAGGATGGGTAAGATTATCGGCATTGACCTCGGCACCACCAACAGCTGCGTGTCCGTCATGGAAGGCGGCGAGCCGAAGGTCATTCCAAACAAGGAAGGCAACCGCACGACACCGTCTGTCGTTGCTTTCACCAAAGACGACCGTCTGGTCGGACAACTCGCCAAGCGTCAGGCCGTGACCAACCCCGAGAACACGATCTATTCGATCAAGCGCTTTATGGGTCGCCGTCACAGCGAGGTCGCTTCGGAAGAAAAGATGGTTCCCTACCACATCGTCGGCGGTCAGGACGAGCTGGTCAAGGTTCACGCCCACGGGCAGGACTACACCCCGCCGGAAATCAGCGCCATGGTGCTCCAGTATCTCAAGAGCTGCGCTGAAGATTATCTCGGCGAGAAGGTGACCGAAGCGGTCATCACCGTGCCGGCCTACTTCAACGACTCCCAGCGTCAGGCCACCAAGGACGCGGGACGCATTGCCGGTCTCGACGTGAAGCGCATCATCAACGAGCCGACCGCGGCCTCCCTCGCCTACGGCCTCGACAAGAAGTCCAACGAAAAGATCGCGGTCTACGACCTCGGCGGCGGCACCTTTGATATCTCAATCCTCGAGGTTGGCGACGGTGTCTTCGAGGTTCTCTCCACCAGCGGCGACACCCACCTTGGCGGTGACGATTTCGACGACGCGATCATCCGCTGGATCATCGACGAGTTCAAGAAAGACCAGGGCATCGACCTCTCGAAGGACAAGATGGCCCTCCAGCGCCTCAAGGAATCGGCAGAGAAGGCGAAGTGCGAGCTCTCTTCCGCGGTCAGCACCGACATCAATATTCCTTACATCACCGCCGACGCATCCGGGCCCAAGCACCTGCAGATGCCCCTCAGCCGCGCCAAGCTCGAAGAACTTACGGATTCTCTGGTCGAGCGCACGCGCATCCCCTGCGAGACCTGCCTCAAGGAAGCCAACCTCAAGCCTTCCGAGATTGACGAGGTGGTTCTTGTGGGCGGCTCTACCCGTATCCCGGCGGTGCAGGCGATCGTCAAGGAAATCTTCGGCAAGGAACCCCACCGCGGCGTAAACCCGGACGAGGTCGTGGCAATCGGCGCGGCAATCCAGGGCGGCGTTCTCGCCGGTGACGTGAAGGACGTTCTTCTTCTGGACGTGACGCCCCTCACCCTCGGCATCGAAACCCTCGGCGGCGTCATGACCCCGCTGATCCCGAAGAACACCACGATCCCGACCGAGAAGAGCGAAACCTTCTCCACCGCCAGCGACAGCCAGCCCGCGGTGGACATCCACGTCCTCCAGGGCGAGCGCAAGATGGCGAAGGACAACCGCACCCTCGGCAAGTTCCAGCTCGACGGCATTCCGCCTGCCCCGCGCGGCGTACCGCAGATCGAGGTCACCTTCAAGCTCGACGCCGACGGCATCCTCTCCGTGGCGGCCAAGGACAAGGCCACCGGCAAGGAGCAGTCCATCACCATCAAGTCCGCCTCCGGCCTTTCCGACGAGGAGATCAACAAGATGGTCAAGGACGCGGAAGAGCACGCGAAGGAAGACGAGGACAAAAAGAAGCTCATCGACTCGCGCAACAACGCCGACCACATGGCCTTCCAGCTCAAGAAGATGCTGGACGAGCACGGCGACAAGATCGAAGGCGACGACAAGACTGCGGTCGAGGAAGCGATCAAGGAACTCGAGAAGTGCAAGGAACTTGAGAGCGTAGAAGAGATCGAGGCGGTCATGAAGAAAGCCACCGACGCCAGCCACAAACTCGCGCAGAAGATGTACGAAAAGGTCCAGCCCGGCGCCGACGCGACGGGTGCGGCCGGAGCCCAGACCCCTCCCCCCGGAGCGGGCCAGTCCGGCGGCGACGAAATCAAGGACGCCGAGTTCGAGGTAGTGGACGACGAGAAAGACAAGAAGGACGACTAACCGTTCAACAGACAACACCACCGGCGCGCGCATCTGCACCGGATAGAATAAAAGGCCCCGCACTACGCGGGGCTTTTTTATAAATGTATTCTGAAAATTAGGCAGGTAACCTTCTGGCGTATACTCATAGACAAGAGCCGTGGTCGCCAATCTTGCTCACTTTATTTCTACGGCTTCGGGGGTGCACATATCTTTCCCGTCTATATCATAATCGACTTGACCTTTCTCCTTTTTCTGCAAGGAGACGGGAGCCGGATCAGGGGGTGTATAAGACAATTTACCCCTGACATCATCGAAGTAGGGATCAACAATTAAAGACATAGGTAATTGAGGATCTGATGCGTACTCCTCTTCAAGCCTGATTATATTTTGCCAGCCTTTTTCGTTCCTGTAAATTTTAGCCGATTTATATCCCTCGCAATAAATATCGACTACATTTCCGACACCTATCCCCAACACCGGGGTTCGAGCATAACCTCTTGGGTTGCTTCTCGAATGAACAAGTGGGTAGCCGCTGCAATCGGTGTATAATATGGCACCCTCGACAGGCTGGTCATCCTCGTCAAGGATCAACACACATTCGGAGCACCCGCCAGCTATAATAGCTGAAAGAGCGGCAACCATAATAATAAATAAAGCTCTGTAAATCATTGCGCTGTAATTCCTGATCATCGGACAGACAGGGATGGTCACTTCCGCCCTTTAATCCACCCCACAAGCATGAGCAGCGCAACCGCGCCGACGAAGCCGGTTACGATTTCGCCGATGATGCTGCCGGTGGAGGCAAGGCCGATGAAGCGAAAGAGGACGCCACCCACGATACCGCCCACCAGGCCGAGGATAATATTCATGAGCACGCCGAAGCCGCTGCCCTTGAGGAATTTCCCCGCGAGCCAACCCGAGATGCCGCCGATTATGAGAGCGCCGATCAGACCTGTCATATCTTCTCCTTCATGCAAGCAGGAATGGCTATTCGCACAAAAAACCGTTCTTTGCCGTTATACGAATCTCTGATTGAGATTACAGTTCCCGCACCGTTTGCCATAAACTCGATTCGCCCGTAATGGAAAATGGATACCGGAGTTTTCAGCAAAAACTCGTTCTGCTCTTCGGGACTGGCATCAGGAATTACATTCAGAATAGTTTCGTACGACCCGCACTTACCCAGATCAGCTTCAAGAACAGCTCTATCCTTCCCGATATAGGATAACGCTTTTTCAAAAGTCAACTGCTCGTGTGGTTGCATGATATAAGCAAAAAAGGCGGCAACAGGAATCGTGCCCTAGAGAATGAACCTTGCAATTTGGCGTTTAATAACAGCCATGCCTTTTGCCTAGAAAAACTTGGTCATCAGAACCACGTTGCCCCTCTCCGAGTATACAACTTCGTCCATTATGTTCTGCACAAGGTAGACGCCGAAGCCGCCCGGGCGCTTGCCGTCCTGCTCGCGTTTTTTGAGGTGCTCGTGGGGGTCGAGCGACGGGTCGGGCACGCTGCCGGGCTTGAAGCCCTCGCCCTCGTCCTCGAACTTGATAACCACGCGGTCGTTGAAAAAGCAGTATGAAATATGAAATTGCTTGGCCTTATCGAAGCGGTTGCCCCACTCGATCGCGTTGCGCCCCATCTCTTCCATGGTCATGCGCAAGTCCTCGGCCGCGTCGCGCGGGAGGTGGGTACCGAAAAGGATCTGGGAGAAACGCTGCATGCGGGTGAGGAATTCGAAATCGCTCGGAGCGGTTAGCTCAACCCAGCCCACGGTGGGGTTGGCGGTCGTCATATCCTTGTGGTCGACCTTTGAGGCGGTCTTGCGGCGCATGGCGCGCCGGATAATCGCAGCCACGTCACTCACCCGGAAAGGCTTCTCGATAAAATCGCAGGCGCCGTTGCGAAGAAGGTGCATTACCGTCTCTTCGTCGCGGCGGCCGCTGATAATGATTACGGAAATCTCTTCGGATATGTTATGAATGCCCTCGAGCATATCCTCGCCCGACTCCTCGGCGAAAACCAGATCGAGCAGGATTACCCCCACCCGGTTCTGTCTCTCTTCCAGAATCGCCCACGCCTGCGACGGCATCTCGGCGGTAATTACCTCAAAGCCCTCGGCCTCAAGCCCGTGCGACAACACGGCACGCAAGCCGGGATCGTCATCGACAACGAGCACGCAGCCGTCGTCAGATTCGGAGGGAAGAGCAGGGTTGTCTTTTGTATTTTCCAGCATAGTGTCGTCGAGAAGATTAAAAAAATAGTCTCAATGCCCGCGTATAAGGGAAACATGGCAAGCAAAATAATATTGCATTCGCGCCGCCACACACTCAAATCATTACCACAAAAGCGTGTTATGTCAATAAATCAAAAAGACTTTGTCATGTTTTAGAACAACAACAAGGCTATCGGATAAGGGAATTGTAAATTTTTCCGATAAATTTCGCGGGACAGGCCATCTTTACGATACAAAAGAGTTTGAACTTCACAAAAAACCTCGCGATCAGTATGATGAATCTATGAAAAGGAGACCGATATGGATATTTTCGATGCGATAGCAAAACGTCACAGTTACAGGGGTGAATTCGAGAGCGAAGCGGTACCACGCAAGGATCTGGAGAAGATTCTGCAGGCGGGGATCAACGCCCCGTCCGGATGCAACGCACAGAGCACCAGCTTTGTGGCGGTGGACGACCCGGAGCTGCTTGCGAAGTTTGCGGGAGTCATGGACAAGCCTTTTGTTAAAACCGCGCAGGCGATTATCGTCTGCATTATCGACCCCAAGCCGGTTTACGGCGATTTCGAGTTCAGCGCCGAGGACTGCGCCGCATCGGTGGAGAA
>JAFGWW010000491.1 GCA_016936955.1 Planctomycetota bacterium
CGGGCGACCTCAGCATCTCCGACCTCGTCCACATCCCCGGCCTCTTCGACACCGGCACCGAATGCACCATTAACGAAGACGAATGGAAGGTAGTGGAGCAGGCCGCGCAGGCGGCGATCGAACAGGTTGTGGAGATGCGCAAGAACGAAGGCAACGCCACGGCCGAGAGCCTGTTGGAGCTTATCCAGCCGATCGAGGATTTTTCCGTAAGCGCGCGCGAAGCGGCGCCCGGGGTTATCGAACGCTTCCGCGAACGGATCACCGCCCGCATAGAGGAGCTCCGCAAATCAGGAATCGATACCGGCGACCGCAACGCACTGGAGCGCGAGGTCTGCCTCTTTGCCGACCGCGCCGACATCAACGAGGAGATGGACAGGCTTACCTCCCACATCTCCCAGTTCCGTCAGGCGATCGAGTCGGGCGGCGAGATCGGCAAGCGCCTCGAATTCCTCGCCCAAGAATTTCTCCGCGAGGTCAACACCACCGCAAGCAAGGCCAACGACACCGCAATCGTCACAAAAGCGGTTGACGCGAAGCTGGCGGTAGAGAAAATCAAGGAACAGTCAGCCAACATAGAGTAAGACACCATGAGAGCCTTTACGCAGGCTCTGGACACAGGGAAGCATAAAAAGCATGATGCGCAGAAGAGGATTACTTATCGTTCTGTCGGGGCCTGCCGGAAGCGGCAAGAGCACCCTGGCCGACCAGCTAATGGCCGAAGACCCGGACATCGTCCGCACCGTCACGGCCACCACCCGCAAGCCGCGTCCCGGTGAGGTAGACGGCAAGGATTATTTCTTCATCACCGAGGATGAGTTCAAAAAGGGCATAGCCAAGGGCGACTTTGTCGAGCACAACGAATTCAACGGCAATTATTATGGCACGTTGAGGTCCGAGCTCGAGAAGCTGCTTCAGCAGGATAAGATCGTCGTCCTCGTTATCGACGTGAACGGCTCGATGCAGATCAGGAAGTCCTATCCCAACGCGGTGCATATCTTCCTCCTGCCTCCGACGCCGAAAGACCTGCGCCAGCGCCTCTGCGGACGCGGGACGGAATGCGTGAGTGATATTGAAAAGCGCCTGAATATCGCCAAGGCGGAGATTGATTATCTCGAAACCTATAATTTCATTGTCATCAACGATGACCAGTCCGATTCTGTAAAAGACCTGCAGGCCATCCTGAAAATTCTGCGCCCCCATTACATCCGTGGGGGAGAGACCGAAGCCTGGGAGCAGGATTCTTACCAGGGCTGGCATAGGAAAAAGTAAGCGGGATGCGCAAGACAGCGGCAATTATCGCCAACCCCGCATCTGGGCGCGGCAAGGGAATAGAGACCGCCCGTTCAGCCGCGGAGATGCTGCACGCCCAGGGGTTGGAAGTCGACCTCCTCCAGACCGTAGCCGCCGGACATGCCAGAAAATACGCCAACCGCATCTGTAATGACTTCGATGTAATTGTAAGCGTGGGCGGGGACGGGACGCTTAACGAGATTGTAAACGGCATTGTCGACGCCGAGAGCGATACCCCCATCGCCATCATCCCCAGCGGCACGGCCAACGTGGTCGGCCTGGAGCTCGGCCTCCCGGAAACGCTCGAAGAGCAGGTCCGCGTGGCGCGCTCGGGGCCGGTGCGCAGTTTGGATCTCGGCCTTGCCGGAGAGCGCCGCTTTACCATGTGCGCCGGTATCGGCTTCGATGCAAAGATTGTGGACATGGTAAGCCAGCAGCGCAGCGGCGACGGTATCACCATGCTCAGCTACACCATCCCCACTGTCCAGACCATGCTCGGTTATAAATTCCCGAAGATGCGTGTGAGTGTTGACGGACAACTCGTCGATGAGGACGCGACCTTTATTGTCATCGGCAACATGCGCCGCTACGGCGGGCCTTTCCGCCTCTTCCAGAAAGCCACCCCCGATGACGGCAAGCTCGACCTCTGCTGCCTCCACGGCGATGGCATGGGCGACCTTCTGCGTTACAGCTGGAATGCTTTCTGGAACCGCGTGCCGGAGCTCCACGACGTAAGCTACCACACAGGAAAGAATGTCATGATCGAGGCCGACGAGGAGGTGCTGGTCCAGATCGACGGGGACAGCGGCGGCAAGCTGCCGATGGAATTCAAAATCCTCCCCGGCGCGGTGAATTTCTGCGTCGACCACCTCGACCCCCACGGCGAAAGCTCAAGACTCAAGCAGGCTTGAATATTAACTCTTGCAGCCCCGTTCTTCCTGAGCTTGTCGACGGATGGACGGCACAGCCCATTTCCTATTAGCACTTTGACAAGCTCAGTACGAACTGGAAATGAGCAGGGGAAATCCGGTATCACATCTACATGTATAAAGAAAACCAAAACTTGTATTAATAGCCTCGGATATATCTGCTACTTTTCCAATTCTGCCTTGCCTTATCAACGGAAACCGGATAAGATTCCCCGTCCTTATGAATAAGCGCGCGAAAAAGGCGAAGCCTGAAATACCCTCAACCCTGAATCCGCAGCAGCGCGAAGCGGTCCTGACCACCAAGGGGCCAGTTCTCGTTCTCGCCGGGGCGGGAACGGGGAAGACCCGAACCGTCACCGAGCGCATGGCCTACCTTCTGCGCTCCGGCGTGCAGCCGGAGAATATCCTCGCCGTAACCTTTACCAACAAAGCGGCCGGGGAGATGAAGGAACGCCTCGCGAAGATGGTGGGCAAGAAATATAACCTCAAGCAGCTCATCGCCAGCACCTTCCACAGCTTATGCGTACGCATCCTGCGGCGCGACTCCGAACTGATTGGCTACGGCAAGCATTTCAGCATCGCCGATTATTCCGAGCAGGTCGGCATTATCCGCAAAGCCATGCGCTATATCCGCGGCGGTGTTGCGTCCAAGCCTGAGGATATCCTTTACAGCATCGGCCAGCTCAAGAATCAGGGCATCCAGTACCAGCAGTTCCAGCGCACCGCCCGCGATGAGGAAGAGCAGACCCTCGCCGCGATCTACCGCCGCTATCAGGAATCGCTGAAGACGATCAACGCCTTCGATTTCGATGACCTCCTGCTCAAGACAGTTGATATCCTCGACAAGCACGAATCGGCGCGCGACCACTGGGCCGGGCGTTTCGAATATATCATGGTCGACGAATTTCAGGACACCAACACGATCCAGCTCCGCATGGTCGAGCTTCTGGCTTCGGCCCACAACAACCTCTGCGTGGTGGGCGACGATGACCAGTCGATCTACGCGTGGCGCGGGGCGGTGGCTGATAATATTCTCAAATTCGACAAGCGTTTCCATGGGGCGAAGGTGATCCGCCTTGAGGAGAATTACCGCTCTGTCAATTCCGTGCTCAAAGCGGCCAACGCTTTGATCGCGAACAATGAAAATC
>JAFGWW010000492.1 GCA_016936955.1 Planctomycetota bacterium
GCTGTTCAACGTCGAAGCTTTCCGCACCCTGCTTGAGAAGGGGGAGGGCAACCTCTCGAAGGATGTGCTTTTCGGAGCGACAGAAGGATTCTGCGTCGAGGCTTTTCCCTTCGACGGATACTGGGAGGACGTAGGCACGGTGGAGCGTTTTTACCGCGCCAACATGGAGTGGCGCAGCGGCAAGGGGCTGGTCGAGATGTTCACCGGCGAGGATTCCATAATCACCCACTCCCGCCGCCTGCCGCCCACCCGTATCGACGGAACCCTTCTTGAAGACTCGGTGGTTGCCGCCGGGTCACAGATACTGGCCAACCGCGTGAGCCGCAGTATAATAGGTATACGCTCGCGCATCGGTGACAACGCCATTATCGAGGACAGCATCATCATGGGCAACGACAAGGTGGACGGCGAGGCTTCCGGTATCGGGGCCGACACCTGTATCCGCAAGGCGATAATCGACAAGGACGTGGTCATCGGCCGGGGCACCAAAATTCTCAATAAAGCCAATGTGATGGAAGCGGACCACGAGAATTACGTAATCCGGTCGGGAATAGTGGTTATTCCGCGCGGTGTTGTGCTGCCGCCGGAAACCGTGATATAATATAAACAGGGGACGGTATAAATATACAGGAGTCGTTTAATGTCAGTACATTTGCAGCGTGAAATAGAGAAGTTGAAAAAAGAGGTTCTCTCCCTCTGCGCCGTTGTGGAGGATAATGTACATCTGGCGGTTCGCGCCCTCATCGAGCGGGATGCGAATATGGCCGAGAAGGTTCAGGACCGGGATCTGGAGGTCGATGGGCGCGAGGTGGACGTCGAGGAGGACTGCCTCAAAATTCTGGCCCTGCACCAGCCGGTGGCGGTCGATCTGCGTTATGTGGTGGCGACCCTGAAGATCAACAACGATCTTGAACGCATCGGCGACCTTGCGGTTAATATCGCGCGCAAGGCCAATACCCTTGCTCATAAATCTGATTTCGAGTTGCCTATCGACCTCAGCCCCATGTCGGAGATGACAAAAAAGATGCTCCGCGACAGCCTTGATGCTTTCGTCAATATGGACTCGTCTCTGGCTTACAATGTCTGCGCGGACGACGACGTGGTGGACGGTATGAAAAAGAAGTCAAAGACTGTGGTGGAAGACATGATCTCCGACAACCCCCATCAGGTGAAGGCGTACAATACCCTTCTCTCCGTCATCAGGAATCTGGAGCGCATCGCCGACCACGCCACCAATATCGCCGAAGACGTTATATATATGATAGAAGGCAAGATCGTGCGCCATCATGGCGGTGAAGAATAAGCGGGTTCTTCATCAAAACCTGATTGAGACACCGGCACCGGGGCGCATTCGCATCCCGGTGCTTTCATTATATATAAATAATGCTTGCGCGATTTCCTTCGTCCTATTCTTATGAGTGCTGGCGGGCGATATGGGAGATATTCATAATGGGCAGCCAATCTTTGGGAAAACTCACCAGCTTTCTCGTTGAGGGGATTGTGGACCGAGCCGGATGGGTTCTCGCTAACCTCGCGGACGCGGGAAAGAATCCTTCTGTCAGAGCTACCCACTCCCTTGCAACTTCCCTGCGCAGGCTGATGACAGCGCGGTTTGTCGTGCGCCAACTTTACGGAACGAAGATACTTAAGCGCAAGGAGGTCGAGGCGATAAAATCTTTCTGCTCTATCCTTGGCAATGTCCGCGATGTGCAGGAAATGCGCGGAAAGGTTGTGCCGCTGGGCGCGACCAGCGAGTTTCTCGCTTCTTTCAGCCAGAGCCTCAAGGAAAGGGAGGAGAGCGGCGAGAAGCTTATCCGAAAAGCTATTGATTGTTTTGATAGCTCTGCAATCGAGAGGATTACCGTGCCCAAGGCGGTAAGGAAAAAGATCGGTTCTGCCCCTCTCGTCTCGCTGGATGAGCTTGTGGAAAGGTTTTTCTGCGGAGTGCGTGAATATTACCGTGAAGCAATCGAGGAGAAGGACGATTCGGCGCTTCATAAAATGCGCATTGCCTATAAACGTTTCCGCTATACAGTAGAGCTTTTCTCCCCCCACATAATTCCCCTGACAAGCGGCGAGCTGCTCTATCTCAAAACCTTTCAGGATGCGATGGGGTTGGCTCACGACTGGCTCGTCATCGACCAGGCTGTATCCGCCTATGCGGAAAGCACCGATCTTCCCGGGAAAGATGCAGCTTTGCTGAAAATAAGGGATATGCGTAAAGACTGCCACGAGGAGGCGCGAGCTTACATTATTTCTGAGCTGGACGCTGTCGCCCGAATAGCGGAAACCCCCATCAACTATAAATAAAAATATCCGGCTAATGTAAATAATTATTACATAAACCCTGAAAATTATTTGCATTGATGGCTGCTTCTGTAAACAAATCTGAAAATTCAATATTTTTTAGGTGGAAGTTAGACGATTGTTAGTTAGGATCTAGCTCGTTGTTTGGGCTTCAGCATTGTGTTCTGTATTTATTAGCGTTTTGTTGAGATTATGCATTTTTGCTGATGTTCAATTTTTTGGTGTTTTTAGGTTTGGCCTGTTCAAAAATGGGCGGGCTGGGGAAAAAAGAGTTATATAGGAATTTAAGGAGATACTAATGAAAAGCTTTTGGCGTTTTGGGGCCGTTGCCCTCCTCGTCATGGCCGGCACCCTCAGGGCCGATGATTCCAGCCTCCGTCAGGAGATTGATGATCTTCGCTCGAAGGTTGCTTCGCTCGAGAGCAGCGAGATGGCTCCGGCCGCCGGTGGTGATGCCGCTTCACTCACCAGCATGAAGAAAAAGGGTTCCATCCAGATCGGTGGAAACGTTGAGATGGATGTTCAGGTCATCCACCGCGATGAAGATACCGCTGGCGACGAAGTCGACTCCACTGTCTTCCGCACTGCTGATGCCGACCTCGATTTCAAGGTCAGCGCCAGCAAGGATGCCTACCTCTACATCACGCTTGACCTTGATGATATGTGGAACCAGACGGCCGACCAGGACGACCTCCTCGAAGAATGCTATTTCATGTGGACCAACGTCCGCGGATCGGCCTTCGATGTCCGTCTCGGTAAGGGCGAACTCGCCTACGGCCTCGACAAGGACGTCGTCATCACCGACAGCTACAACCACGGCAACGGTAACAACAGCTACCTCGGCCGCGCTTTTGAAGCTGTTGGCACCACCACTGCCAACGACCACGGCAATGTCGGCAACTTCATCAACATCGGTGAAATCGACAACGTCTTCATGGTCGAGGGTACCTACCGCTGGAAGAACCTCCTCAAGGTTGAGGCCGCTCTCTTCCAGAACAACGACACCACCGGTGGTGGCCGCACGACCCGCGGCATGCACGAGGACCGTTCGGACGACACCCTCTTCTTCCAGAGCTATGCCGTTCGCGCCACCCTCACCCCCATCGAAAACCTCAAGCTCATCGCCAGCGTCGTCAATCAGCACAACGACAGCGCCGGTGACGATGCCGTCAGCAAGGAAGCCGAAGAGGATCAGTACTCCGTCAGCCTCGCTTTCGACTGGAACGTCAAGAAGTTCCCCCTCGAGATCTTCGGTGAATACCAGCACGGTTGGGACTACAACTACAACGACGATATCTGCGTAGACGTTGCCCAGATCGGCGCCATCTACGGCATCACCAAGACTATCGATATCATCGGTGAAGTCGAGTACATGGACATCGACAGTGGCGATGCCAACAACGAGAGCGAACACTACATCAAGGCCGTCGCCGCCGGTAAGTATAGCTTCGATAACGGCATCTACATGATGGTCGAGTACTGCCACGAGTGGTACGAAGCCGACGACAGCGACCGGGATGCCGACGCCGACGTTGTCAGCTTCCGCACTGGCTTAAGCTTCTAAGTAACTCATACGAAGCAAAAAGCGTTATACTCAAGAGAGGTCGACCTTGTGTCGACCTCTCTTTTTGTATTCACTCCTTAAATGAGCGCTCACGCATTCATCCTCTTTTTTAACTCTAAAATACAGTTTTTTATCATCCCCCGTCGGAATAATACGGCTGCATTTCATGCGCTCATGCCTTGCTGACTGGCTTGTTTTGTCGCTGTAAGTTCTTTCCTTCGCTTGCTTTATGTTCTGTGGCGGGGTATGTTTGCGCCTTTGTTTAGGGCCCCTAACAGGAGACTAATTCATAACTAACGTGACATATTCGCGGTAAAAAGTAAGTATGTGTTGGCATAGGCAGCAGATCCTTCGGTACGGGGAGAAGTTGCTCTAGGTGAGGTTAATAAACTTATTTTTTGTACAGGTATGTTTTGGGTCGCGCCGCATTTGCGGCGGACTCTGGGGAAAACAAGTTAACTAAGGAGAAAGTAATGAAGGGTTTTTTACGTTTTGGAGCAGTTGCCCTCCTCTTCATGTTCGGCATTGCTCAGGCTGACGACAGCAGCATGCGGAGTGAGATCGATGATCTCCGCGCCAAAGTCGCCGCTCTTGAGTCGGTCGAAATGGCTCCGGCCGCTGGTGGTGATGCCAGCAGCCTCACCAGCATGAAGAAGAAGGGTGCCATCAAGATTGGTGGCAAGGTTGAGGTCGCGATTGTCGTCACCGACCGTGACGACGTCCCCCATCCCGTGACTGACAGCGAAGACGACAGCGTCTTCTCTACCCAGTTCACCACCGCCAGCGTCGAGCTCGCCTTCGACATTGCGGCCACCAAGGACACCGGCCTCAAGATCATGCTCGACCCCGACGACTTCTGGGACGAGGACCCCGACCAGGACGACCTTCTTGAAGAAGTTTACTTCTACTGGAAGAATATCCGCGGCTCGAACTGGGGCGTCAACCTCGGTAAGAAGGAGCTCTGCTTTGGCCAGGACTTCGATAAGCTGGTCCTCGCCGCCGTCACCAACAGTGACAGCCACAGCACGCTTCTCAAGTCGTTCGAAGAGAACGACACCGCCGACAGCAGCGCCGACAACAGCCACGGCGAAGTCGGTGAAGACAGCTGGCCCCGTGAAGAAGATAACGTCTTCACGATTGAAGCCAACTACAAGTACAAGGATCTCCTCAAGTGGGAAGTCGCCGTTTTCCAGAGCAACACCACCACCGGCGGCGGCCGCAATACCCGCGGCATGCACGAGGACCGTTCGGACGACACCCTCTTCTTCCAGAGCATGTCGACCCGTCTGACCGCCACCCCGATCGAAGGCCTCAGCATCGAACTCAGCTTCATGAAAGAACACAATGACAGCAATGGCGATGAGGATGCTCATGGCAAGTATGCCGAAGACGACAAGTATGCCGTCAGCCTCGGTGCCGAGTACAAGGTCAAAAGCGTTCCCCTCACCGTCTTCGGTGAATACCTCCACGGTTGGGATTGGGACTGGCGTGAAGATTACAGCGCCGACGTTCTCCAGCTCGGTGTCAAGTACGGTGTAACCGATAAGATTGACCTCTTCCTCATCGGTAACTGGGTCGGTCTTGACGACGATCACAGCGCCCGCATGAACAGCACCAAGGCTGGCGAGGACAACGAAGACCTCCTCACCGTTCAGACCGCCATCCAGTACAAGCTCGACAGCGGCATGATCTTCAGCCTCGAGTACGAGCATGAATGGTGGGATGGTGACTACCATGATGCCAAGGATCGCAGTGCTGAAGCTGACCGCATTGCCTTCGGTACCATCTGGAAGTTCTAAATCAGGAAGTTCGCACCGCCTTACGGAACCATCCCATTCCACAAGGCGGATTACTCCCTACGCGCGGGAGCCGGTTTTCCGGCTCCCGTGTTTTATGTGGGTTTCAGGAGGCCCTGAATTGACGGGGGGAGATGCCTGCGTTTTTCTTGAACTGGGCGCTGAACTCATAAATATTCGAGTATCCGAGGCTTTCCGCGATTTGTCCTATGGGCATGTCCGACGATTTCAGTAGCCCTCTCGCCTTGTCCATGCGGCAGCGTATGCGGTAGTTGCCGGGCGAGATTCCGGTAGCGTCCTGAAAGTCCTTTCTGAACTTCTCGTAACCCCACCCGTTTTCCCTGCACATCTCCCGCAGGTCTATTCGCTGCTCCAGATCGTGGCTGAGCACGAGGCATGCCTTGTTGATAGTCTCACGGGTCTGATCCGGTTTTGAGGGCTGGGAGATGCCCAGTATGCGCTGCTGGAGGTCGAGCATGCGCGGTAGCAGGGTTGGAAGCTGGAAATCGCTGGATTTGCGTATTTCCCGCAGTATCATGGCAAACTCGTCGACAAGCCCCTGACTCGCCCCCGCCTTGCCGGTGGGGCGCTCCGGATCGATTATGCGCATCCCGATCAGGGCTTCGCACATACGCGGGCCGAGATCGATGAAACACTCGCGCCATTCCCCATTCGGCTCAACAAAGCTGCTGTGTTTGCATCCGGGTATGCGCTGCAGGTAACAGCCGGGGGTGAGATGATACCATTTGCCGCTGCTGTCCACATAATCCCCCTCGCCGCTGATGACGTATACCAGCGAGTAATTAGGCGGGTCGTAATCGACATGGTCGTTATGGTTCCCGGCCTTGTGCATGAACCCGGCCCCTATTACCTCTCTGCTGTCCAGGGCGCCGATGGTGCGGGTGAAAATACCAAAAGGTATATCTTTAGGAATTAACATGCCTGTTGTAGAGTTTTTTGCCATAAATAAGCCTTTATTATCGGATACCAGATAGCATAAATAAATTACCATTCCTGACATTGTAAAGCAATGGGGCAGGGGTTAGATTTAGGGAATAATTTCCTTAACCTGATTTTTGCGGAGAAATGTCATGAACGATTGGGAAAACCCGAAACTTACTAACCGTAACCGTCTTCCTGCTCACGCCCAGCTTATGCCTTTTGCCGACCAGCAGAGCGCCCTCGCCGGCGACCGCCTCGCGAGCCCCTGGTTCAAGCTCCTCAACGGCAAGTGGGACTTCAAGCTTTATGACCGCCCGGAGGTTGTTCCGGCCGAGTTCAGCAATCCTTCATTTGAAGGTTGTGACTGGTCCGACATACAGGTTCCCGGCAACTGGCAGTGTCAGGGATATGGCTATCCTCATTACACCAACGTGCAGTACCCCTTCCCCTACGATCCCCCGCGCGTGCCCCAGGACAACCCGACCGGCTGCTATCGCCGCAGCTTCATCATTCCGCAGGATTGGGACGGCAGGCAGATCTTCCTCATGTTCGAAGGCGTAGACTCCGCCTTCAACGTCTGGGTAAACGGCAAGGAGGTCGGCTTCAGCAAGGGCAGCAGAATCCCCGCCGAGTTCGACGTCACCTCTTTCGTCAAGAAGGGCGAAAACTCGATCGCCGTACGCGTCATGCAGTGGTCTGACGGCAGCTATCTCGAAGACCAGGACATGTGGTGGTTGAGCGGTATTTTCCGCGACGTCTACCTCTACGCCACCCCCATGGCCCATATCCGCGATTTCTGCGTACGCACGCCCCTCGACAAGAAGTATGAAAACGCTACTATCCAGATCAGTGCCAGCGTGACCAATTATGACAAGAAGGCGGCCAAGGGCAGCGTCAGCGCCGAGCTTTTCGATTGCGACGGCAATTCAGTCTTCGGCTCCCTCTCCCAGCCTTTCAGCGTAAAGAAGGGCGAGGATGCGGTTCTTGAATTCAAGCAGCCTGTCACAAATCCCGCCAAGTGGTCGGCCGAGGACCCGAACCTGTACACCCTCGTCCTCACCACCAAGGACGAGAAGGGCAAGGCCACCGAGGTAGAGAGTTGCAGCGTCGGTTTCCGCTCGGTTGAGCGCAAGAATGCGCAGATGCTCGTCAACGGCAAGCCTATCATCATCAAGGGCGCCAACCGCCACGAGATCCACCCCGAACTCGGCCGCGCCGTATCTGTGGAGAGCATGATCGAGGACATCCTCATCATGAAGCGTTATAACCTCAACGCAGTCCGCACCTGTCACTACAGCAATGACCCGCGCTGGTACGACCTCTGCGACAAGTACGGCCTCTATGTCATGGACGAATGCGATATCGAATGTCACGGCGTTGCCATGGCTTATCACGATTGGTCCAAGGGCAACGAGCTCTCCGACCATCCCGACTGGAAAGATACCTATCTAGACCGCATGGTGCGCATGGTCGAGCGTGACAAGAACCATCCCTCCGTAATTATCTGGAGCCTCGGCAACGAGTCCGATTACGGCCGCAACCACGACGTCATGGGCAAATGGACCAAGAAGGCCGACCCCACCCGCCTGATCCATTACGAAGGGCTTTCCCGCATGTATGACTGGGACAAGCGCGAGTGGAACGAGAAGGAGAAAGCCTTCAAGACCAAGAAGTCGCTGGTGGACAAAGCCAAGTGGCTTGATATCATCGGCCCCATGTATCCCCATCCCGATGGCGTCGAGAAGTACGGCAAGAACAAGGACCACAAGCTGCCCTTCATAATGTGCGAATACTGTCACGCCATGGGCAACGGCCCCGGCGGTTTCAAGGAATACTGGGACCTGATCCGCAAGTACGACAACCTTCAAGGCGGTTACGTCTGGGACTGGGTCGACCAGGGCCTTACCGAGTATGACGAGAAGGGCAACAAGTACTACACCTACGGCGGCGACTATGGCGATACGCCCAATGACCGCCAGTTCTGCATCAATGGCCTGATCTTCCCCGACCGCGTGCCGAGCCCCGGCCTTGTCGATTACAAGGCGGTTCTCCAGCCGGTCCGCATCGAAGCAAAGAAACTGGCGCAGGGCGAGTTCGAGGTCGAGAACGAGTACGACTTCATCGGCCTTGACCATCTTGAAGGAAGCTGGGCTGTTTACGAAGACGACAAGCTTCTTGAGCAGGGCGTGCTTGCGCCCCTTGAGATTGCCCCGCGTTCGAAGGGCAAGCTCTCGATTCCGTTCACCATGCCCGAAGGCAAGGATGGCGCGGAGTACTGGCTCAATATCAAGTTCAACCTCGCCGAGGAAACCTCGTGGGCTCCGCGCGGACATGAGATATCCTTCTCCCAGTTCAAGCTTCCCGTCGAGGTTGCATCAGTGAAGAGCGTCTCGATCCGCGCGATGCCGGCTCTCAAGGTTGCCGATGCCGAGCAGAGCGTTGCCGTAAGTGGTGAGAATTTCGAGATCGTCTTCGACAAGCTTGCCGGCCGCATCTCAAGCTGGACCATGGACGGCCTGCCCCTTATCGACAAGGGCCCGGAGATTCACCTTTGGCGCGCCATCACCGATAACGACGATGGCCAGGGCGATAATGGCCATCGTGGCCAGTGGAAGAAGCACGGCTTCGACCGCCTCCTCACCTACATCCTCGGCGTAAGCATAGAAAAGAAGGGCGCGAAAGCGGTAAGCATCGTCTGCGAGTCAAGGCTTGGCGCGAAGGTTCTCCGTTCCGGCTTCGATGTCAAATACACCTACACCATCTACGGCAACGGCGACGTGCGCGTCAAGGTCGACCTCAACCCGCTCCACGACCAGCTCCCGCATATCCCGCGCTTCGGCGTCCGCCTGCGCATGCCGAAGCAGTTCGAGAATGTCGCTTGGTACGGCAATGGCCCGGGTGAGAGCTATTCAGACTGCCGCAACGCGGTTTACACCGGCATGTTCAGCGGAACCGTTCAGGAGCAGCACGTGCCCTATGTCTTCCCTCAGGAAAACGGCAACAAGACCGATGTCCGCTGGGCAGCCCTCAGCGACCTGCGCGGCGCTGGCCTCATGGCTGTGGCGGATGATCTTATCAATATCAGCGTCCACGACTATTCGACCGAGGATCTCGATACCGCCCGTCATATCAACGAGGTTCCCGCGCGCGATTTCGTGGAGTTCCACATTGAGAAAGCCCAGTGCGGAATCGGTACCGGCTCCTGCGGCCCCAAGACCTACGACCAGTATCTGCTCAAGCCAGCCCCCATGTCGTTCGGCTTTACCATGAAGCCTTTCCAAGCTCCGGGTTGCGCGCTAATGGCCCTTTCGAAACAGGTTCCTGAAGTTCTCTAGTTCGTGAAAGCATCATCATAAAACCGAGGCGCTTCCTTTTTACGGGAAGCGCCTCTTTTATTAACTCTGGAGGAGTTAATGAATATTATATACCGCCGCTCTAGCTGCGTCCGGCGAGGATATTTTTCTCGTACTCCCTGATTTTGCCAAGGCAGTCGATGCCGGTGGGCACGCCGTTCTTGAGGCAGTAATAATCCCATACCGCACCGGCAGGCATGGATTTCACTTCTTCCAGCATGAAGAGGCGTCCGGCGTAATCTCCCGCGTCTTCGAGTTCCTTGAGCTTTGCCGTGGGTTCGAGCATGGCCATGGTTATGGCCTTGAGCATGGCGCGCGTGCCGATGAGCCACGCGGCGGTGCGGTTGATGCTCGCGTCGAAGAAGTCGAGGCCGATATGGACGCGTTCGATAAAATCGTTACGTACGATCTCCTCGGCGATCGAGCGCAGGTCGTCGCTCAGGATAACCACGTGGTCGCTGTCCCAACGTACGCCGCGGCTTACGTGAAGCAGGATCTCGTCCACAAAGAGGAGGGTGGAGGAGATTTTGTCGGCAATGGTTTCTGTGGGGTGGAAGTGCCCCGCGTCGAGACAGAGAAGCTTGTCGTTGCGGACGGCGTAGCTCATGTAGAATTCGTGGGAGCCGACCACGTAACTCTCGGAGCCGATGCCGAAAAGCTTGCACTCCACCGCGTCGAGGTTATGGGCAGGGTCGATTTTCTCGGCAAATACCTTATCCAGAGAATCGCGCAGGCGCACGCGAGGCGCGAGGCGGTCGACGGGAATGTCTTTATAGCCGTCGGGAATCCAGACGTTGGTTACGCAGGGCTTGCCGGTGGCTTTGCCCATGGTCTCGCCGATCTTGCGGCTGGCGATGGCATGTTCGATCCAGAAGTTGCGCACGCCTTCATCGCCGCTTGAGAGGGTGAAACCACTCGCCGCTTTGGGGTGTGAGAAAAAAGATCCATTGAAATCTAGGCCGAGTCCGAGGCCTTTGGCCCAGTCGATCCAGTTTGAAAAATGTTCGGGTGCCAGTTCGTTACGCTCAACCTTTTTCCCGCCAGTCTCGGCGTAGATCGAGTGGAGGTTGAGGCTGTGCTTGCCGGGAAGGTTGGCGTAGACGAATTCGAGGTCTGCCCGAAGTTCTTCGGCGTTGCGCGCCTTGCCGGGATAAGAGCCGGTTGTCATGATGCCGCCGTCGAGGGCTGCGTCGTTCTCGAAGCCGGAAACGTCGTCACCCTGCCAGCAGTGGACAGAGATGGAGGGCACGGAAAGTTTTTCAAGAACCTTGTCCGTGTCGACGCCGAGGCGTGCGTAATTCTCTTTCGCCGATTCGTAGGCGCGTTCGATCGATTTATTATCTGGCGAGCTAAACAATTGTCATCTCCTTGAAATATTCGCGTGGAACTTCTCAGGCGCTCTGGGACATCTTAATCTTAACCTCGGGATAGTACAGGTCAATCAATGAATCGTTAACTCCGGGCGCTCCGAACATGGGCAGGCTGCGTTTCTCCATGATCTTCTCGAGGCCATAAATTTCGTCCATGGGGATTTCCTTTATCCCGCCGACCGAGAGGGCGAGGAGGATGGAGCGCGCGCTCATCTCAAGAAGCTCGACGTTCATGTGGGTCCATGCGATATCGCCGCGGCTCATCGTTACCAGCCCGTGGTTTTCCATGAGAAAACTGTTGTATCGCGGAAGGTAGGGCGCGAAATTCTCAGCCAGCTCCTCTGTCAGCGGCTCGCCGTAGGGAACCAGCGGAACCGGGCCGACCTCAATCACGGTTTCGGGAAATACGGGGCGGTGAAGCC
>JAFGWW010000493.1 GCA_016936955.1 Planctomycetota bacterium
CCCTTTCATAATGAAGGAGAGAAAGATGTTCGAACAGTGGCTAAAAGCCCGCTACGGAAAGAAGCTCGACGAGCTCAACGAAACGGAACGGGCACAGTATCAGGCTGAATTTGATCGCGAGGTCGAAGGCTTTATCAACCGTACCGATGGCGGCGTCACGCCAGTCGCCCCAGCGGCTCCGGTCGAGCCGAAACGCGAAGGCGCGGTCATTGACCGTGACGCCTTCCGCTCCGAGCTTGAGAAGGAGATTCTGGGTAAGGAGTTCAAGCGCCGTGAGGCAATCCGCAAGGAAGCCGATGGCCTTGACATCCCCGAGGATGTTCTCCAGCGCTCCCTCGACAACCCCGAGGTAACGGTCGAATCCGCCCGCGGCGTCTTCCTCGACCATATCCGCCAGCACGGCGCCAGCATCGGAGCCCCCGGCATCATCGTCAAGGGCGGAGATATCCAGCGCAGCACCATTGAGGACGGCATCATGCTCCGCGCGGGCATGGAAGATGTCATTCTCAATGAAGAGAAAGGCGCGGAGCGCGCCAACCGCGCCGACGAGATCCGCGACATTTCTCTCCGCGAAGTCTGCGAAGAGGCTTTGCGCCTCGACGGCGTATCGGTTCCGCGCAAAAGCGAGGAGATGATCTCCCGCGCCTTCACCACCAACAGCCTGCCCCAGATCCTCGGCAACGTGGCCAACAAGTCCATGCTCCGCGGTTACAACCTTGCCGCCGCAACGTGGCAGGCCTGGTGCTCCACCGGCAGCGAAAAGGACTTCAAGACCAACACCAAGGTGCGCCTCAGTGACCTCGGCGACCTCGAAGAGGTTACCAACAAGGGCGAGGTTGCCGACGGCTCGAGCAAGGAAGAGTACGAGCAGTACAGCCTCGCGCGCTATGCCAAGAAGCAGACCATCTCCGATGTCGACATCATCAACGACGATCTGAGCCTGCTTACCCGCACCCCGCAGCTCATGGGTAGCAAGGCTAGCGCACTGATCAGCAAGCTGGTTTATACCCACCTCCTTGCCAATGGAAACATGAGCGATGGCAACGCTCTTTTCCATACCGCCAAACACAAGAACCTTGTCACCACCGCAAGCTACAAGCTTTCGGTCGGGGCGGAAGCTCTCCGCAAAGCCATTGAGACTTTCCGCAAGCAGACCGACGCCTCCGGGGAACCGATCGACGTCGCTCCGGCTGTGCTTCTCTGCTGTCCCGAGGACGAGGAGTATGCCCGCGCCCTTCTGCGCAGCATAACCCTCACGGAGGGTACAACCGCCCGTCAGGCAACGGCCAACATCTACGGAAACATGGGCATCATGCCGGTAGTCGAGACGCGCCTCAGCAACAGCACATATACCGGCTACAGCACCACCGCCTGGTATCTGATTGGCGACAAGAACGCGATCGACACCGTCCAGGTGAGTTTCCTCAACGGCAAGCAGACCCCGACCCTCCAGTTCTTCAACCAGCAGCAGATGGGCATCAACACCATCGGCATCGGTTACCGGGTCATCATGGACGCCAGCGCCAAGGCCCTCGACTGGCGCGGCATGGTCAAGGTGGCCGGCGCCTAAGCCTGAACCGACACCCGGGGCGGGATGACCGTCCCGGGTATTAACAAAACCAGATTGTTTTATAAACCAGAAGGAGAAAGCCATGAAGGCTATCAGTTACAAAGAGGGCAAGACCCTCCCCTATACCGCAACCGCAGACGTCACCGGTGGTGCCGTTCTTGAGGTTGCCGGTCTCGCCGGTGTTGCCATGGGCGACATCGCCGACACCAAAACCGATGACATTCAGGTCACCGGCATCGTCAAGGTAGAGAAGGTCACCGGTGCGATCAGCGCGGGAGATATTGTCTACTACGACAACAACGGAAGCTCTGTGGGCGGGACCGCCCTGACCGGCGCCGCCACCACCACCGCCGCCAACGGCGATATCACCATGGGCGTGGCCACCGCCGATGCCGCCGAGGCTGACGGGTACGTTTACGTACATCTCAACGTCATGCCGAAGGTCATCACCGGCCAGACCGCCATCGCCGATCCCACCGGCGGCACGACCACCGACGCCGAGGCCCGCACCGCCATCGGCAGCATCATCGACGCCCTTGAGGCCGCAGGAATTCTACAGGCAGCCACCTGATCCTGAACCAGGCGGGGGAGCCTAATCCACTCCCCCGCCACTCCCTTTTTGAGGAATGTCAATGCCGGTCGATTTTTCTTCCCTCACCGCCGCCACCAACTCCGCCTTTGGCGAGGCTCTTGGCTATATCTCAGCCGACGGCGAAAGCGCGGTTGATGTTGTCGGGGAGTGGAGAGATCTGGCACCAGTCGTCGATAGCGACGATGCCGGAACCACTCTGGCGCTGAAAGCCTCCTGCATACTTCCCTCTGCATCCGTCTCTGATCCGGCTCCGCGCCGGGGAGCTCCCGGTGAATCCGTGATGCGCGGAGAGACAGAGTGGAATGTTGATGTAGTCACCCCGCTTGACGGGTCCGCGGTCAGGCTGAACCTCAGCCGCGATATTACTGCCGAACGTACCGCGCCAGCTTACAGGCGCAGATAAGGAGAAACCATGAACAAGGCAAAGAAGATCATCCTCGGCGTCGCCATCATTCTGGCCGCCCTCGCTGGTGCCATTATCGCCGTGCTCGACAACGACGAGAGCCCCAAACTCGACACCGGCGCGACCATCGAGAAGGTCAAGGAAGGTGTGGACGTGATCAAGACCGCTGGCGACAGCGACGAGGCCGGAGCGGTTTCTAGCGAAGCCGACGCATCCGCCCCCGCAACCGGCGAATAGCCGTGGGGTGGGTGAGTGCCATCGTCAGTATACTGCTGGCGATATTCAGGGGCATCTTCGGCACCGACAAGCCGCTCAAGACGACTGTCGAGCACGCCGAACCTGACGCGGAGATTACAGATGGCAAGAGCGACGACGACCGTCTTGATGATCTTGGTTTGTAGCCTCCTCACAGGCTGCAGCGTAACCCTCGGCCCGCGCGTTGAAAAAAAGACCGTGATTGTCAAGGCCGGGATGCCCCTTGAAATTCTGGAGAACGTAACCGTCGAGGCGAAGCTGCTCAAGGCCCCGGACGGGGAGGTCGACGTTTTCGAGCAGGATATCGGCGGCTGGGTTGCCATGCCGCCGGAACATTGGGGGAGCGTAAAAAAAGAAATTAACCGCCTGCGCGCCAAGTGTGGGGAGCCTTCCGGGGGGGAGAAATGATAGAGCAGATAAGCGTCCTTGGCCAGTACGGCGCGTTGGGCGTAATCGCGGGTTTACTGTTTTACATGAATTTCAAACACCAACAGCAGATGGCCTCGCGTCTCGGCAACCTAGAAGAGCAGCTCATGGATGTGGTGAAGACAAATACAAAAGCCATGGAGCAACTCTGCATGACGCTCAACCAGAAGCCTTGTCTCCTCGAACGCCCGGAAGATCTCGGCCGTTTGCGCGAGGCAGGTTTTATCAAAGACAAGAAATGATCATTACCGTCCGCGCGGCTGTCCTCTTCGTCTTTGCCCTCATCGTCGTCGCCGTGCTGATAACCGAGAGGTTCAGGGGGCGATACATGGCGAAGGGAATATGCCCGCGCTGCGGGAAACGCGACGTCCGCCTCTACGCCGCGCGCCACAAGGGAAAACGCGTCTTTGTCTGCACCAGTTGCATAAGCAAGGTTGATAATAGATGACCACCTTCAACACCGCCGCCAACTTCACCGCCTTACAAGGTTGCGCCGTTCTGAACGACGTGGTGGTGCCTTTCGGCGACAACTTCAACGACAATTCAATCTCCGGTTATTGGTTAAATAAAGATTCTTCCCTCGCCGAACAGAACAGCCGACTTGAGTTCAAAGCAGCGCTTCTAGATTGGGCGCGGGAAGGTGGCATTTACCAGGTCCCCCTCACCAAAGGGGATGGCACCGGCATAACCTTCAAGTATTACGAAAACGCGGCAGCGGCTGGCGTATTCGGTATCATCCTCTGCCTTGAACCATCAAGCCTTATCACGACGGTTGCGGCAGACCAGCCTTACCTGATGATCTTCCATCATGGATCACAAAATGAATGGCGGCTTGTACGCGATGTTAATACTGTATTTAAGGATAACATATCAACCAATAACGCAATAAACACCGAGCGCACGGTTCAACTCATATGGGACGGCGACGATAATATAATATTCAAGGTTGACGGAACCGAGCTTTATAATGGTGCTCACGGCTCCAGCGGCATCTCCGCGGCAACACAGCTTTATGTACATGTTGACCCTCTTGATGACACGGACGCATATTACCGTTATATTGATGATCTTGATTTCATCGGCGACAAGAAATTTCTTGTCCACGATTCCGGCGAGACTGATATAACCGCAGCCGAAAACAACGTTATATCTCCGGCCACAATGGAATGGAGCGTAACAGGCACGGCAACCTACACCCTTCGTTACAAGTCTTCCAGCGACTATGGGGAGACTTATACCGAATGGTCGAGCGCCATGTCCCTCGCCGATTTCCGCGATACGGTGGACGATGCCACGGCTTTCCAGATCGAAATTACGGTTGTCGGTAACGATGACACTTCTTTTAACTCCCTCACTATATCCGAGGTATTGGCGTTCACTCCGCCGACAAGTTACGACTTATTTATAACCATCGGCCAGAGCAATATGGAGGGACATGGAAATTATCTGTATAGCCCCTCCGTGCATACTCAGCTTGGTTACGAGGTAACTGGATCATCTATCGACGACCTTGCCGATCCTTTCGGCGGGGCGCAGACTGGCTCTTGTATCCCCGCCTTTGCGAATCAGTGGTTCAACGATACCGGCCGCGGCTTCATCGGCATCGAGTCAGCACGGGGTGGAACCCCCATGATCAAGGAAGCCTATACCGGCCTGCCTTGCTGGGATGTTGCCTATAGTGACGAGATGTACGACACCGCAAGCGCGGCCTTAACTGCCGGGCTTGCCTACCTCGCAGCCAATACCGAGTTGACTATCAACAGCGTCAACGTGCTTTTCTGCCAAGGCGAGACAGACGCGGAAAATATTAACGGCACCACCGTCACGGCGGCACTTTACGAAGAAAAATTGATTGCCCTTATTGAGCAATTCAACACCGATCACAATATTGACAATTTCTTCATCTTCCAGCTTGGCCTGCGAAATGATGCTGCTTATACGGATGAATACGAAGAAATCCAAAACGCACAGACCCGCGCCGCGTGGCGCGTAAGCAACGCTGCTATTATTAGCGAGCGGGCGCAGCTTTATCCATCCCTTGGCTGGATGAAGGACGAACAACACTACAACCAGACCGGCCTGAATGATCTTGGCACGGATGGCGCGACGAATGCTGCTATATCCTTGTCCGCAGACGTCACCGCTCCGGTTGTCTCTGCCCCTGTATTAGCGCAGAGGGTAGAGGCGAATGGTCAGGTCGCCCTTGTCTTGTCCGGCGTGGCCGGGACAGATGCCGGGGATGGGTGGAATGCCCTCACGGCGCGCCTCCGCTTCTCCGACGATTCAGAAAAAGAGATCGCCGCCGACGGAAGCTTGCAGGATGTATACACCTCGATCGACCCTGCCGAACTCTGGCAGCCAAACGGCTCCGACGTTGCCGGGGCTGATTACTTCGATATGGTTGTCTCGCCCGAAGCGGACGAGGCATACTATCAGTCCGCGACGCATGTTGTCGTTGTGGGGTGGGATGAAAACACGAATATTGCAGTTTCGATAGCTATTGCGATTATTGAGGGCGTAAGTGATATTGAGCAGCCCGAAGCCCCGGAGGCGTCCCTCGCATCTGTCGGGGCAGACAGCATTACCCTCGACGTCACCCTCAACGCCGCGGGTAATCCGGCATACGCCATTTTCCGCCAGACCGACGGGTCGTGGTCGGAGCCGAGCGACGACTTCAAGGTTATTGCAAATGGAGAGCTCCCCATTACCGGCCTCACCGGCGGCAAGCCATACGAGACCGCCGTCGTCTCCGGCCTCTCCGGGGTATACAGCCTCCCCTCCGATCCGGTATATGCCACGCCGACCGATGGGGCCTTGTCTTATACCGGGGTCATGAGCCGCCCCCTCGACATTTTCCGCGAGATGATTGCAGGCTGCGCATCCTTCCAGTCATTTGTCTCCGTGGCTGACGCGGAGAGCGCCAAGCAGAAGATCCACATCGAGGCCGTGAACGCCGCCGCCGAGACGGTGAGCGATGAAAATTACAATACCTACATCATCTCGCACCGGCCTTTTGCCGTCCTGTACCTCGGCGAGTCCCTTTCCGGGCAGGTGGTGGCGACCGACAACCTCATGCTCCCCCAGGGGACGCTGGTGCTCGATCTCGAAGCCAATGTCCCGGAGGCTTACC
>JAFGWW010000494.1 GCA_016936955.1 Planctomycetota bacterium
GGCCATGTCGCCGATCGCCTCGGCGGTCTTCATCTGGGTATACTGCTGCATGTTGCCGAGGACGCCCATCTTTGCGCGCTGGTCGAGAGCTGCCTCCACTTCGGGCGGGAAGCTGATATTTTCCACCATGAACTTGGTAAGCTTTACACCATATTCCTCAAACTCCGGTTGCATCCCCGCCGAGAGCTTGTCGCCGAGTTCGTTGTAATTCGCCGCGAGGTCGAGGGCGGGAATCTTGCACTCGCCGAGGGCGTCGGCAAAACGGCTGGCCACGATGTTGCGGAGCTGCTCGCTGATCGCCATCGTGTCCACATCGGGGTTGGTGCCCGCGATCTGGCGGATGAATTTTCCGGGATCGGTAAGTTGGAAACAGTACGTTCCGAAAGCGCGCAGGCGCATGGGGCCGAACTCCGGGTCGCGGAGCATGATCGGATTTTTCGTCCCCCATTTCTGATCGGTAAACTGGCGGGTGCTGACGAAATACACGTCGCACTTGAAAGGCGCGTCGAAGGCGTATTTCCAGCTCGCGAGGGTGGTCAGGATGGGGATATTGTTGGTTTCGAGTTTGACCCTTCCGGGCTTGAAGACGTCGCCGAGCTCGCCTTCGTGGAGGAAGACCGCCGCCTGGCTCTCGCGCACGATAAGCTGCGCGCCGTTTTTGATCTCGTTGTCGCCGCGCGGAAATTTCCATACAAGCGTGTCGTGAGTGTTGTCCACCCACTCGATGACATCGATAAACTGACCCTTGACCTTGTCCCAAAAGCCCATGGCAAACTCCTTTCGCAGGAAGCTCGTGAATATTCTTGTTCAATACTAAAGGTATTATATTTGCGGCGCAAGGGAAATGAAATTACAAAAGCGGGTCTTGATTATAACGCTTGCAGGATGGCAATTTCCGCGTATCAAGGACCGGCAAGTTCAGCCCTGCGCCAGCCTCTGACCGAGTTGATGAGGAAGATGGCGTCGGCTTTTGCTAACTCCGCGAGGGTTATTCTTCTCTCCGAAATCTCGCCGCTCTCAAGCAGTTCCTGCCGGAAAGTTCCCGCAAGCAGGCCGGAGGGGACGGGGGGCGTGTAACGTTTGCCGTCTTTTTCGATTACCACGTTTGCGATTGTCGATTCGGTAATCTCGCCGCGCTCGTTGAAGAGGATGACGTCGTCAAGCTCGGGCGCGTCCGCTTTTGCTTTTGCATACACATCGCGGGCGGTGGTTTTGTGATAGAGAAAAACATTCCCGCTGCTGATCGCGTTTTTCGCGAGGGCGACGCGGGCGGGCGTCTCGGGATTGGGCGCGAGAGCATAACTCTCCACGCGCGCCTCTCCGGTTTGTGAAACCAGCAGGCGGATGCGGTGGCGTTCACGGGGCAGGGATGCGGCAGTCGATTCGAGAAGTTCTGTTATTGCCGCTGCGTCTGTTTTTATTCCAAAATATGCGGCCGAATCGGAGAGTCTTTTCAGGTGCCTGTCCATCAGGTAATAGCCGCTCGCTGGTTCCCATAGAATTGTTTCGAGCAGGTCGAACTCAGGCGGCGGGGCGAGAAGTATTTGCGCTTTTGTTCTACATTCGGCAAATTCACCCGCGCTGGTTGAGTCCCACACAATGCCACCGCCCACACCATATTCTGCCTGCTTTTTATTTTTATCAACAAGCACTGTGCGAATGGCGACGTTGAACTGGGCGCGCCTTTGGGGGAGGATAAAACCGATCGCGCCGGTGTAGATTCTGCGGGGTGATTTCTCTATCTCGCCGATAATCTCCATGGTCTTGGCTTTGGGCGCGCCGGTGATGGAGGCGCAGGGGAAGAGGGCTTTGAAAATGTCGGTAAGCGAAGCCGATGTGGTGGAGTCGACGGTGGAGGTCATCTGCCAGAGCGAGGGGTAGCGTTCGCAGTCGAAGCGGCTTGTAACTTTAACGCTCCCGAAATCGGCCACGCGCCCCATGTCGTTGCGGATCATGTCAACGATCATCGCGTTTTCGGCCAGGTTCTTTTCGGAACTGCGCAGCCACTCCGCCTGATCCGCGTCAGTTTGCAGGGTCAGGCCCCGCGCGGCGGTTCCCTTCATCGGGCGCGACTCGAGGCGCGTGCCGTTCAGCGAGAAGAAGAGTTCGGGCGAGGCGGAGCAGATTGCGAAATCATCGGTCTCGATAAAGGCGCAGTAGTCGGACTTCTGGGCCTGTGCGAGGGAGGCGAAAAGGTTTTGCGCGTCGCCCTCGAAATCGGCATGGAGCCGGGTTGTGAAATTCACCTGATAGGTCGCCCCCGAGGCGATCTTTTTTTTTATCACGCTGATTGCTTCGTTGTAATCCTCTTCCGTAATCTCATCGCGCCACGAAAGGGCGGGGGCTGCGCCGTTTTTCTGCGGCGCGGGGAGAGGCGCGAAATTTTCGTAAAGGGCGAACTGCACCAGCGGGAAATCGTCGCAGGGCAGGGTGGTCAGGGCCGGGTCAAAGGCGCCGGCCGCTTCATAGCCCACAAACCCTGCGGCGCACAACCCCTTCCCGTTTACCTCAGATTCCACTTTTTCAAGAAGGGGTATGACCTCGGAAATGTCGCGGGCGGTGAGGACGGAGACGGGGGAGCGGAAGCGAAGCCATTCGCCTTTTTGTGCGTCGTGGATGATTGCGGTATGTTCTTTTGCTGTATTGCTCATTTGATTGCCGATGTTCCTGCTCTCAAGGTCGATATCCCCTGAACGATTACCCTAAAAAAACAACTCCGGTAATTGATCATAACCGGCAGGCGCATGCTTGCCGAATCGGTTAAGGACTTTGCTGCAGGTGCTGTTTAAGGAGCCGAAGAAGTGGAGGGCTAGGAACTCGACGACAAGGGCATCCGCCTTGGAGGCGGATAGGCAGTCGAGAGCTCTTTTTGCATAGCCGTGGAATGCTGTCTCTGCTGGCAGGGGGCTCTTTTTCAGAAAAGATTTTATGCCGTGCATGATGCCGATCATTGCGCCGATTCTTTCCCAATCACTATCGGTTGCATATTGAAAGGATGCCAGACAATTATATGTGGCTGAGTCGATCTTGGCATCTTTACCGCCTATATGCTGGATCAGAGTTTCGATTATGTCCGGAACCCTGAAGCCGCAGGGGGAGCCGATACCTGTGGTGATCAGCCGTTCAGCATTCTCTCCTTTGAAAAATTCGGCAAAAGCCGAATTGTTGTTCTGGTAGCATTCCTTCATCTTGCCATGGCTTGTCAGGCGCGAATCTAAAAGTTCTTTCAGGCCGTTGAAACACGCCTTCTGTTTTTCGTCATCTGTATTACATCCGGCGTCGGAGAGCATCTTGATAATGCGGTTGTATGCAGAGGAGGGTACGTCGCCGCAATGGCCTGCCATTGTCCGGATATACTTGGATTGCTTGATGGAATACAGGATTTCGTCGAGGCCGTCTGTCCAGCGATAGGAGCACGGTTCAAAGCCTGAATTGGGCATGGCACACGACAGCTGGTGCGCCCATTCCGGGAGGCTGCCGATTGCTGCGAGAAGTTGATCCAGCTTTGTGCTTATCGGGGCTGGGTAGGAGTATTCATCTTCATTTTCAAATAGAATCCCCGCATCTTTCAACGGCATCCTGGCCTCCCTTCTGTATTGATTGCGGCTTGAGTTGACGGCCGCGCGACAGCTTATGCCTTTATAAAAGTAACATGCACCTTCCGCGTTCTTGGCCCGTCGAATTCGGCGAAGTAGATGCTTTGCCAGGTTCCCAGTACCATCTTTCCATTCTCGACGATGATCTGTTCGGACGCGCCGACGAGGGAGCATTTTACGTGGCTGTCGGAGTTGCCTTCGGCGTGGCGGTAATAGCTCTGGTCGGCCGGGACGAGGCGGTTCATGTTTTCGATCCAGTCGTGGCAGACGTCGGGGTCGGCGTTTTCGTTGATGGTGATTGCGGCGGTGGTGTGGGGGCAGAAGACGGTGGCCACGCCGTTCTCCGCGCCGAGTTCGGCGAGGGCGGAGTTGACCTCGCGCGTGATGTCGAGAA
>JAFGWW010000495.1 GCA_016936955.1 Planctomycetota bacterium
CGAGCGCACCGTCCCCACCGAAAAACAGATTGCAAGTCTCAAGGCGCTTATCAATTACCTCCTCGCCACAACCGCAGTCACCCCTAACAATATCGTGTCCCATCAGGATATGCCGGGGCAGGCCACCGCGTGTCCTGGAAAATATCTCCCCGTAAAAGACATCGTAACATACCGTTTCGCTTCGGCGCGATAGCCTATTCCATCTGGTGCCAATCCGCCTTCCCGACCCATGCCGCATTTATGCCCTAACTATTCTTGACGCGAAAGCGGGAAGAGGTGAGAATAACTTTGTGGCAAATTCATGGGCCCTATGTTTTGAACGGAGCGACTATGGCCAAATCAGGCGACAAAAATAAAAAGGCCGGCACTGACAGCGCAAAAGCCGACAGCTGGTCGACTGGCGCGGTACGCGTGCTGGTTGTGGACGCCGATGAAACCTTCGCCCGCGAAGTTGCGGATCACCTCGACTCAAAAGGGTTTGGAGTCGAAACGGCGAGCGATCCCTACCACGCGCTTGAAAAAATCCACGACGACAATTACGCAATCGCCCTCTGCAATATCACCCTTCCCGGTATGGGCGGGGTAGAACTCCTCTCAAAGATCAAGTATTACAACGGGATGATCCGCGTAATCATGCTGGCGGACGAGACCACGGTGGACAACCTCCTCTCCTGCCTCCGTCTCGGTGCCGACGACTGCGTGGCCAAGCCGGTCGACGACATATCCGTTATCAGCGAGGTCGTGACCGAGGCGGTATCTCGGCTCAACCGCTGGAGCGGGATCATCTCCCGCATCGCCGTCGATAATGCTGCCGGAAGGAAGGGCGATGGCTAAGCGCCGGGAAGAGCTCAACATTGACCGCGCCATGCTGCTGGAGTTTGTCCGCGAGAGTGTTGATGTTCTCGAAGGGCTTGATGTGCTTTTCGTCAAGCTTGAGGCGCACCCGGATGACCTCGCTCTGGTAGACCAGATCTTCCGCCCCGTCCATTCTATCAAAGGCAACTCCACCTTTTTCGGTTTGGTGAATATAAAACGAATCGCCCACGCCCTTGAAAATATTCTGCAGGCCATCCGCGACCGCAAGCTGCGCATGACCAACGCCATTGCCTCCGCCGTCTTCGAAGGGCTTGATGCCCTGCGCCGGATGCTCCTTGCCTACGCGGAGGGTATGACCGACACCGCCCTCGACGCGCTCGGCATGGAGCTTCTTGAAAAACTCAAAACTATCGCCTCGGGGGAGGAGGAGTTGATCCTCGATATCGCCGGGGAGATCCGTGCTGCGCGGGAAATGCTAGAAGAGCTGGATCTTCCCGACAACCTCCGTCCCGCGCTTGAGCGTTACAGCGATGTGGTCGGCAGGATGATGAAGGCATTCCTTCCGAAAGCCAGCGCCCTCTCGGCGCAGGGGGATGTTGAATTGTCTTATTTCATCGGTGGGGAGGATGTAACCGAAGAGGTCCGTATCGCCGCTGCCTTTGTGCGTGAAATCGTCGCCCTTTCTGAAGAGGAAGATCAATGCGAGCGTTTCTCCGGGGCGGTGGAAAAGCTCGAAGCTGCTGCGGCCAAGGAAGGGCACGATGAGCTTGGCGAAAAGATCGCCTCTCTCGTAAGCGACTACGAATCCATCAGTGACAGCGGCCTCGGGTTTGACGACCTCATGGCAGGGATTGTGCGCGAAAAATTCGAGGCGGTTCTCGCCAGCATGAAGATCCATGATGCAGGCACCGGCAAGTCGACCGTGGGGGACGCGGTTGTGGTGGAAGCCGCTTCGGAAAAGACCGGCGCGCAGCCATCATTGCCGGGTAATGAGTCGCAAAGCCCGTCCTCCGCCCAGAAGCAGGGTAAATTTCTTCGCATTGCCGAAGAGAAGGTTGACAGCTTCATGTCTTATGTGGGTGAACTTATCGTCTCGGGCGAGATTTTCAGCTACATCCAGAAAAGGCTGGACGCCTACCCCGAGGTGCGCGAGATTTCCCGCGAACTCAAGAGTGCCAACGCATCATTCAATGAACTCTCTGCCCAGCTCCAGAAAAGCCTCATGTCTGTGCGGCGCATTCCCCTGCGCACGATTATGCAGAAGCTCCCGCGCATGGTCCGCGATATGGCCGCTCATGCGGGCAAGGATATCGTCCTCGAAATAAACGGCGACGAGGTTCAGGTGGATAAGGCGATTCTCGACGGCCTTGAAGACCCGGTGCTGCACATGGTCCGCAATGCCGTAGACCACGGCATCGAAACCTGCCGCGAGCGCGAGGAGGCGGGCAAAAGCGCGCGGGGCAGGATCACCGTCTCCGCCGAGGCTACGGAAGAAAAGTTCACCTTTGTCATAAGCGACGACGGCCGGGGCATCGACGCGGAAGCCATAAAGAAAAAAGCCATGGAGGCGGAGCTGCTTTCTCCTGAGCAGGCCGGGGCAATGGAACGGCAGGACGCATTGAAGCTTATCTTCGGTGCCGGGGTTTCCACCGCCGAGAGGGTGACCGAGATCTCCGGGCGCGGGGTCGGGATGGATGTGGTGATGAGTAATATCTCGAAACTGAACGGCGCTGTCGAGGTGGAGTCGGAGCCCGGCCACGGGACTGCCGTCCGCATCAGCATGCCCATGACCGTGACCCTGATGATTGTCGACGGCATGGTGGCCCGTGTTGGCTCGCAGGAATATATAATCCCCCTGTCCGATATCGACGAGACCATACAGCCCAAAGACGCGGAACTCCAGACCGTCTCCGGCAAGGGCGAGATGCTCAACGTGCGCGGCAGGCTTTGCCGGATGTTGCGCCTTTACGATATGCTGGGCGTAAGGCCCCGCGTTACCGAACCCTGCGATGGGACGGTGATCCTTGTAGGTTCAAACGGCACGCGCTGCGGTTTGCTTGTGGACGAGGTGGTGGGGCAGCAATCGGTGGTGCTCAAAAACCTCGGCGATAGTTTCAAATCCCTCCGCCTTGTTAAGGGCGGAGCGATCCTCGGTGACGGCCGGGTGGGGCTGATCCTCGATGTCAACGGCATTATCGACGTCGCCGCCCGTTCATAAACTCTGCGGGCGCGACATATATATGCAACTCATCCCCGCGCATCTTCCTTGCGAATAATATTATTTCAGAAAAACGTGGACACCACCAATGCAATCGCATTAAACTTCTGCGGCTTTGCTGACGCGGAGGTATAAGCGGAAATTATCCGTTCCTTTTTTCGTTCGTGCTGAGCTTGTCGAAGCGCGGATGAAAATGCGGATAGCCGCCAATCCTTCGACAAGCTCAGGATGAGCGAGGCTGTTCTGGCTGTATAAGAATATTTCTGCGGCGCGCATAAACAATCAAAACCATAATTTTCGGCGGGAGGGAAAAATGGAAAAGGTGTCTTGGGGTGGTTGGGATAACTGCATTCGTCTTGAGAACGGCGGGATGGAGATGATCATCACTGTCGACGTGGGGCCGCGCATTATTTATCTCGGCTTCAAGGGCGGGCAGAATCTGCTCAAGGTCTTTGACGAGCAGCTCGGCCTCACCTCCGGGGATGAATGGATGAGCTTCGGCGGCCACCGCCTCTGGCACGCCCCCGAGGTCGCCCCCCGTACTTACGCTCCCGATTTTGACCCTGTAGAATATGAGTACGAAAACGGTGTGCTCAAGCTCTTCCAGAAGACAGAGCCGTCCACCGGCATCAGGAAAGAGATCGAGATCGAACTCGACGCCGGGGAGAACGCCGTCACCCTTACCCATAAAATGACAAATACCAATCCGTGGGCGGTCGAGTTTTCTCCGTGGTGCCTTTCCGTTATGGCAGCGGGCGGCACGGCCGTTATTCCGCAGGAAAAGTTCATCCCCCACGGCGAAGGGGAAGGGGAGACCTTCCTGCCCGCGCGCACCCTTACCATCTGGCCCTTCACCTCAATGGGTGACGCGCGTTTCACATGGGGCGAGAAATACATTCTTATGCGGCAGGACGACGCCTGTTCTTCAAAGCAGAAAATCGGTGCCCTCAATACTCTCGGCTGGGCCGCATACCTTTTGAACGGCGAGGTATTTATTAAAAAATTCCCATGCCTCGACGGTGTTACTTATCCTGACATGGGCTGCAACTGTGAATTTTTCACCATGCCCGGTTTCCTCGAGATAGAAACCCTCGCCCCGTTGAAGAAGGTGGAGCCCGGCGAGTGCGTAACCCACTGCGAGACGTGGGGCATTTTCAAGGCCGAGATCGGGGAAGATGAAACCGAACTGGACAGCAAGCTCCTCCCTCTGGTCGAGAAGGTGAAAGCCTGTCCTTGTTGATTGAAAGGTAATCCTCTTGTCCCAAGCGGCAACTGTGCGCAGTCCTTTTGAAGTAACCGCCTGGAGCGAGTCTCTGGCCGTCTCCGGCGTGGACGGCTTCTGCGCCTACGCCTACATCCCCGACCGCACGACAATCGCCGTCGGGATATCGCAGAAACTGGAGCGCGAACTCAACCTCGAGGCCGTGCGTGCCGACAAGGTTGCCATAATGCGCCGCGCCTCCGGTGGCGGGGCGGTGGTCCTTGCCCGAGGGGTTTTGTGCTTCGGTGCGATTGCGCCCCCCTCGATGATGGAAGAAGACGACATTCGCCCATCTTTTCGTATTCTGACATCCCATGTTATTGAGGTGCTGAACGGGCTTGGGGTCGATACCTTGGTTGCCGGGATCAGCGATATCTCGGCCCGAATCGGTGGCGGGGTTTTCAAACTCTGCGGAACCGCCCAGCTCCGCAAGCGCGAAGCAATCCTTGTTCACGGAACCATGCTCGTCCGCGCCGATATATCACTTCTCGAAAAATATCTGGCTTACCCGTCAGAAGTGCCGGAATACCGTGCCGGAAGAAAACATTCCGACTTCTGCCGCAACCTTGATGAGCTTGTCCCCGGCGAGCCGGAACCGTCCATGATTGCGGAGAAAATAAGGGAAAAAGCCCTTGCTAGAAACTGGCGCTGGCTTGACGTGCCAGACCTTTCCGCTATGGGTGAGAATGCACAAAAACTCCTTGCGGAAAAGTATCTGGACGATGATTGGACAGTTAACCGGAAGCGCAAGAAATAGTCCAACTCCTGTCTTATAAAGCTTTTGCGCTTTGCATGGTGAGAGAGTGAAACAGTTTTTTTACTCAACACCTACCGGAATGTTGGAATGTACAAAAATTTAACCTCAACTTAATCCATACGCGCAATACCTTATTTTCAAAGCTTTTATATGTTTTGCCATCTTTTTTTCCACTTCAGCCGTTGATGGAGACGCTTGGGGCCGATTTTTTTTTATTGCGAATACCATATAACATGCGAATATCTTTTGAGTTACAACCGCGCGCTCCTAGCCGTGGATTGCGACACGGCTCCGGGCATAATAATTTTAAAGTTCACATCGCAGGAGAAATCTGATGCGCATTGCCATGTTCTCATGGGAATCCCTACACTCGATCTTCATGGGTGGGCTGGGTGTACACGTTACCGAACTTGCCGCCGGTCTTGAGAGGCGTGGGCACGAGATCCACGTCATCACCCGCCGCGGTCCGGGACAGAACGATTACGACCTGATTGACGGGGTTCATTACCACCGCATCGACCACGGCCTCTGCGATCACTTTGTGGGGTCGATGAGCATGATGTGCCAGTCCATGGCCGCCAAGTTCTCCGACATCACCAATATGATCGGCAAGTTCGATCTCGTCCACGCCCATGACTGGCTCACCGCAGATGCGATGAAATATGTTTCGGACGGCTTCGGCACACCCGGCATTCTGACCATGCACTCCACCGAGTACGGCCGTGACGGCAACCAGTTCTACGACGGCTTTGCCGCATGGATTCGTGATTCCGAGGCCAAGGGCTGCCATAACGCCCACACCGTAATCTCGGTCAGCGGCTTCCTCGCTGAAGAGCTCCAGAGAATCTACCAGATTCCGCACTGGAAGATCCACGTTGTCCCCAACGGCGTAAACTATCACGCTTTCGACGGTTATGTCGACCCCGCCGCAGTCAAGAGCCGCTATGGCATCGGTTCGATGGATCCGGTCGTCGCCTGCTTCGGGCGTATGACCCTCCAGAAGGGACAGGACATGCTGGTCGAGTCGATCCCGATGATTCTTGCCAGCTATCCGGAAACCAAGTTCCTTATCTCCGGCGACGGCCCCACAAAGGACATGACTGTCGCCAAGGCCAAGGAGGTCGGGGTTGAGGGCAGCTGCCTCTTCCTCAATACTGTCTCCCGCGCCGATTATATTGACCTTATGCGCTCCATCGACATCATGGCCATCCCCAGCCGCAACGAGCCTTTCGGCATTGTGGCTCTCGAGGCCTGGTCGGCCGGAAAGCCTGTGGTTGCCACCACCGCCGGCGGCCCCCGCGAATACATCTGGCACGACGTCAACGGCTTCCTCGTTGACGCCAACCCTGGCGGACTCGCCCACGGTATCGGCTCGCTCCTGGCCGACCACGAGCACTGCCGTGCCCTCGGCGCGAACGGTCGCAAGGCTGTGGAAGACGTATTTAACTGGGATACAATCGCAGAATATACGGAAGGCGTATACCTGACGGTTGTCTTTGGCTGATCGCGATAAATTATCTTAACTCGTTATGCGTAAGGCTGTTGCGGTAATGCATCGAGGCCGGGACAGGGCGGTTTTCCATAATTCTGCCATGCTGTGCCTTGTGCACAAAAAGTTGCTTGGGGCTTGACTTGCAAGGCGGTTCGGAGTAGAAAAGTCTTTGCTGGCAATAACCACCTTGTGATGGATGGCAGAAAAGGTATAAAATAATGCAGGTTAAGCTTGAAATTGGTAAACAGTTCCCCGAGATCACCGGCGCGGCTTCGGACGCTTTTGCGGCCGAGTTGATGAAAGCCGAGGATTCGGAGTTCAAGGAAGTCATTCTCGACTTCGACGGCACCGAGACGATCAGCTCGATGGCTATGGGCAGTATCTTTGCCACCCATCAGAAGATGTCAGAACAGGGCCGCGACCTGACCATTATCAACGCTTCGGACAAGATCAAGCGCCTCCTGCGCATGGTCAACATGGCCCACCTCATCGCCGGGAAAGACGGGGAAGAGTAAGCCGGAAGTTTATGGACATTATAAAAGCGCTCCCTTTCGCGGGGAGCGCTTTTTTTGTTGGCTTCATCCGCGCCGGATTATGCCATAGGGTTATTTCCTTGTGTTCGTTTTCGCTTCCGCGGCGAGTGAAAAGGACAGCGTTCCATTCATGATAAAGCCGGCGCTTTCTTTCCCCTTTTCAGTCGTACGGGTAAGCTTGGCGGTTATTGTTCCCTCCTGGATGGTTTTGAGAGCTGCATTGGCAAGGCTTCTGGCTTTCAAATAATCATCCATCTTTTCTTCAGGCACAAAGCCGTGCCGCTCCGCCTTGTCGGTAACGAAATTGTTGAGGGCATCCAGAAAGCCGGGGTCGGTGGTGTTCCATCCGGCGGTTATGTCCATGAGGCTTCCAGCGTTTTCTGATTCACCGGCAACTGATGGGGTTTGCGTCGGATCTTTTCCGGTGGGGTCGGTGGTGAAGGTGGCGACTCCCTCGGAAAAATGCCAGCTGGGTTGCATGTGGTTGAAAAAGAGGGGTTGCAGGTGCAGGGTGGTTACCGCGCCGTCGCCGCCGCTTGCTACCGTGAGGCTGGTGTCTTTCCGAACCGTCTCGAAAAGTTCCGATCCGCCCGGTGCCCTGAGCCAGTCCACGAAATCCCCTCCCCCCTTGGTGAAGGCGGCGACCATCTCCTTCTGGCGCGGGGCGTCATAATTCCACGTGCCGCTGATGACCGGCGCGGGTGGCACGCCCTGGGTATCTTCCAGTTTTGGAGGGTTCCCCACTCTTAGGGAAAAGCCGCCGGTGGCGTAATCCATAATCCCCTTGTCCAGCCATTCCCACGCAAAAACACTGATCGGTTGGGATACCCCGCGCAGGGGGCGGTTGCTCTCGGACCATAGTTTTTCATTGAGGCCGTGCCAGAAAAAAGGTACCGATATTTTTCCGCAGGCGTATATCCCCGTGTCGCGGGGCAGGGGGCATGAGGCGTTGCCTTTGCTTTTCGTCACCCCGTTCTTTCCCACACCAGATACCTGGTAAAGCTTCTCCATAATCCGGTTGTCGAGTTTGCAGCGCGCGGTGAGGCGGAAATCCGTGCCTTCGCGGGAGAGGGTAAGGATGCCTTTGTCGAGCATCTCCGCCTTGCTGCCTGTCTTTGCGAAAATCTCCCCGCGCAGGGGCTGGTCGGGATTGAGCCAGACGACGATCGACTCGGCGGGATAATTATCCTTGAACAGCGGGTTCCTCCCCTCCTTGCCTTTCTCCATGTTTCCCGCAATCTGTCCGATGCGCTCAAGCCTGTCCGAAGCGAGCATGTAAGTATGCTCCCCATCGCTGGCGAGGGTCAGGTAGTGAGAGGTGCCGCCGTTTCTTTTGTACTCCATATATCCGTGCTGAAGCTTTGGTGAAATCTTCTCCTCTTTCATGA
>JAFGWW010000496.1 GCA_016936955.1 Planctomycetota bacterium
CCCGAAGAGATTGAAGGCGGGCCATCATATTGATAATCCTGCCCGAGTTTCATGACCGCGCCCGCGCCGAACTGCTTCTGAATCTGGTTCATCGCCGCGTCGAGTGCGGGCTGGCGTGGGTTCTTCGGCTGTGACATGCGCGAGGTCTCTCTGCAAAAACGAGTCTGAATGAGTGACAGGTACATCATATCTTTTTTCAGAGCCTTTTCAAGAATCCACAGGTGAGGCAGGCAACTATATTGAAAATAATTGCTGCCGGCTTGAGGAATGAAAAGGCTGCCACATGCGAGATGCGACAGCCGGGGAGGGGGGGGAATGGTTGTCCTTTGGTTTTAGACCAGCGCGTCCAGCTCGTCCTTGTTAACGGACAACCCGCATGCGCGCCAGATCTGCTCAAGAATCCTCTTGTTCTCGAATGGCTTTCCGCAATAACCGGCACAGCCGTACTGGATATATGCCGTGGCGTTATCCGCGTGGTGGACCGCCGTGAGGACGATGACCCGGTTGAGGGGGAACAGATTTTCTTCCTTCAGCTTCTGGATCAGCTCCTTGCCGTTCATCTCCGGCATGAGCAGGTCGAGAATCATGCAATCGTAGGTTTCCCCGTTCTTGAGCCTTTTGAGCGCCTTCTCCGCGTTGTTTGCGGTAGAGGGAACCATCTTGTAATGCCGCAGAAGGCGCGAAAGTGTGCTCCGGACGCTTTCTTCATCATCTACGATAAGGACTTTCAGATCTTTTATGTCAGTATTCATTGTATAACCTCCAGCCCTGTACGGATTTGATACACTGTTGCTCGCTGCTTATCTATTGTAGGCAATCCCTATACCATTTCATGCGGTCATCATAATTATTTTTCTGCCTGAATATACATAAATAATCCCTCCGGCACTTGACATTCCATAATAATGGAGTTAGCTTATATGAAACCAAGGAGTAACAAAGATGAAACCTGAGGGGGCTGGTAAGAATTCAGCCGGTTTGCGCACATCTCTTGATATCCTCCGCCTCATTTCCGAGCGTCCGGAGGCGGTGCCTTTCAATGAGCTCAAGGAAAGTCTGAGTCTGGCCGCGCCAACCCTCTCGCGCCTGTTGAAGGTGCTTATGGACGAAGGTTGGGTGTACAAGGAGGAGAATGGCAGCGGTTACGCCGTGGGCGATCTCTTCCGGCATATATCCCACAGGGTTGCGGGGACGGTAAGCCGTGAGGAAGCAATGACGCCTATCGTAAAGTGGCTCGCGCGCAAGACCGGGGAGTCGGCCGGTTATGTAGAGTGGGCGGGGGCTGGCTTTCAGTTTATGGCGAAGCAGGAGATGCCGGATTCTTACCATTACATACCTACGCTCCAGATTAATGGCGATGTTTTCCATAACGGCTTCGGGGTCACCTGTCTTGCGTGGCAGGAGCCCGGTGTGCAGGCAAGAGTCCTGGGGCGTCAGGAACTTCCGCAGGCTAGCGAGATTATTTACGGAAGGCTGGCCGTGGTCAGGAACGAGAGGTTCTTGAAGTCCATAGACAAGGGGATCCGCTTCATTGCTCCGGTGCTGAACAGAAAGACCGAGGCTTTTATCGGGGCGATGGGGGTCTCTACAATTCCCCGGGATATCGACGAAAAGGCGGAGAAGAATCTTGCCGAGTCAGTTTTAAAAGCCGCATCACGCGCTTCAATTATATTGTCATAAAACACCAGATTGCAGGAGATTATTGTGAAAGATAACCAGAGGCCGAACATCTTGTTTTTCTTTACCGACCAGCAGCGTTGGGATACCTGCGGATGCTACGGGCAGGAGCTTGAGACCACGCCGAATCTCGACCGCATGGCCGCCGAGGGGGTAAAGTTCGAATACGCCTTCTCGTGCCAGCCCGTCTGCGGACCGGCCAGAGCCACTTTGCAGACAGGTAAATATCCCACCGAACTCGGCTGCAATGTCAACCACCGCCTCCTTCCCATCAACGAGCCGACCATCGCGAAATATCTCTCCGAGTCCGGATACGAGGTCGGTTATATTGGAAAGTGGCACCTCGCGTCATACGGTCCGATCGGCGGAGCGAACGACTTCCGGGTCAGAGCCGTGCCGGACGAGAGGCGTGGCGGTTATAAGGATTTCTGGCTCGCCTCCGATACGCTGGAATTCACCTCCCACGGATACGACGGCTACATGTTCGATAGTGACGGCTTCAAACGGGAGTTCCCCGAAGGTCGTTTCCGCGCCGATGCCCAGACCGACTGGCTGCTTGAATATATCGAAACCCGCGATCTCGACAAGCCCTTCTTCATGTTCTGCTCCTACATCGAGCCCCACCACCAGAACGACCGCAATACCTACGAAGGTCCCCATGGCTCGAAGGATAAATTCGGTAAATACAATGTTCCGGGCGACCTCGAAGGCACGGAAGGGGACTGGCGTGAAAACTTCCCCGACTATCTCGGTTGCATCAACAGCTTGGACGAAAACCTCGGTCGCGTCATGGATAAGCTCGAAGAGAAGGGACTCGCCGACAACACTATAATCATCTTCACCAGCGACCACGGCTCCCACTTCAGAACCCGCAACGGTGAGTACAAGCGTTCCTGCCACGACGGCTGCATCCGTATACCCATGGTAATCCGCGGCCCCGGATTTGAGGGCGGGAAGACTATTGAGGATATCGCCAGCCTTATCAACCTGCCGCCCACCATCATGGAGGCCGCCGGTTGCGGCGTACCGGAAGGGATGCGCGAACGCCCCTTGCAGGATATCGTGAACGGCGCTCCCTCCGACTGGCAGAAAGAAGCGTTCCTTCAGATCAGCGAGAGCCAGTGCGGCAGGGCGATCAGGACCAGAAAGTGGACCTACTCTGTCTACGCACCCGATAAGAAGGGTTCCGACCCCGACAGTGAGGTTTATGTCGAGCAGTATCTCTACGACAATGAAGCCGATCCGCACCAGAGGAATAACCTTGTCGAATCTGGCGAACATGCGGAGATAAGGAAAGAACTTAAAGAAAGGCTGATCAAGCGGATGGTCGCCGCAGGGGAAAAGGCGCCTGAGATCAAGCCCGCGGCCTGATTCCGGATTTAAAGGCTATCAATCAGCACCACCCGTCAAACGGGTGGTTTGCTCAGGGCTATAAGCCCTTAATACCGGCCACGCCTCAAGGCGCTAGCTTAAACTTCGTTCAAGCTGCTACCGCCTTTGACCCGTTGCTACCCCTGAAGGGGGATTGGTACTACTTGCCACCCTTGAAAGGGTCTTCATACTCTTTCACACTCAGCCGGTCCAACGCAATGTCGTGGCCTTCCTGGTCCTGAATGTACTTCTTTATCGTCGCCTCATTCAAACCTACCGTGCTGACATAATACCCCTCGGACCAGAAATGGCGGTTGCCGAACTTGTACTTCAGATTTGCATGTTTATCGAATATCATCAGGGCGCTCTTACCTTTCAGATACCCCATGAACTGCGAGACGCTGTAATTGGGAGATATACTCAGCAGAAGGTGGACGTGATCAGACATCATGTGCCCCTCAATGATATCCACCCCCTTATACCGGCACAGATTACGGATTATCCCTTTTATACTCTCCCTGTATTGACCGAAGATTATCTTTCGCCTATACTTGGGCGTAAATACAACGTGGTACTTACACATCCACTTGGTGTGCGATAAACTGTTACTCTTGTTCGCCATTCTTACACCTTCCTTTTCATGGTAGCAGCCTGAACAACTCTACTATGCCAAGGCAAGGTGCTTTTTTGTATAACCTTTATTTCCACACCCGCATAGCGGGTGGTTTTATGTAGAGAGCTCTGAGAGCTCTCTACGGACTAAAGTCACCAATATAAATCCCCGGCTTGTACGCCGGGGATTTTTTAGAGCTTCCAAAATAACTATTTCTATTGCTCCAGCTCTTTGTAGTCGGATTTTTGAAAATGCTCATGTATCCAGCATACTCTGCGCTTTTCAAAAATCCTTACTCCTCAATCTGAAGCAAAATCAGAGGTTCTTTTGGAAGCTCTTATTTCAAGCCCCACCCTCTATCGCGGAGCCATGATCTTGTTTTTTCGACGTGGTCGCCCTGGATCTCTATATGGTTGTCGCCGGAGGAACCACCACTGCCGCAGGCGGCTTTGAGCTTTTTCGCCAGATCCTTGATCTCGGCGCTATCCAGAGCGAGGTTGCCGATCACGGTTACCACCTTGCCCTTGTTGCGCTTCTCCAGATTGACCGTTATTTTGTGGGCGGAAGGGGATAATGTCTCGTGTTTATTGTTATCCTGACCGTCCGAGGCGGGCTCGAATGACCATCCTTCCCCGCTCATGATTTTTTTTGCCAAAACCTGCTCCTGATGATAATGCGCTGACTATATGGAAATGCTAATTCCGCTGCTTGTGGCTAGAACTTGTACGCCGCGAGAGTATGGGCGCGCTCTCGCTTGCGGCTTTTGTAAGCTCCCTGATCCAGTTCTCTTCCTCGTGGCTGATCGGCATGGGCTTTTTCTTGGGGTGAAGCTTGCATCCCATGTCTTCAAGCGGTGCGCGCGCGAAGGTGTCGGTGGCGGAGTATATATCGTATGACGGCCTGAGTAGCATAAGCACCCGGCTCAGAAGCTTGACCGCCGTATCGCGCGCTTCTTTCTCCCCCGTGCGTTTCCAGTCGGCGTAATATTTATAGCCCACGAAGAGGCAGTACAGAAGACGGTGGTCGGAGCGGGTGGGCACGCCGGCCTTGTCCGGGTCGGGGGGAAGTTCGCCAAGCATTCCCATGGCCACGAGGTTCCGGTTGAAGGATGATGCCTCCGGGTCGTGCTTCGCCGAGAGCCAGCAGCTTTTAGACCCCTCGTCGTTATGGTTGAAGTAATGCTCAAGCCCGAGGAGGATGTACCCGTCAAGCCGCGCCCATTCGCTGCTGTGCCTGATCATGGTCTTGAACAGGGACTTCGCTTCTTCCTTCTCTCCCTTTATCCACGCGGTGAAAGCGATGAATGATATCGGCATGGGGGGGATGTCGTAACGCTGCTTGCGGCAGAGATGGACAATATGCTTGGAGATCGTATTCGTAACGTTCTCGTGCCCCGAATGCAGATAGAATCTTGCGAGGGTCTCAAGGTTACCGAGGTTGTCGTCGTGGTTGAGGATAAGGCGCATGACCTTGTCGACGAGGAACGCGTGGTCGGTCATGTTCATGCTGCGCTTGAGAATTTTGATAAGCGGGTCGATGGTGGTCAGGATCTCGGCGAAGGCGCCCTTGCCCTTGCCGAATGTCTTGCTGAGGAACCGGGTGCATTCGGGAAGGTGGTCCGGGAATTTGGTCAGGGCAAGGAGAATCCACCGCCAAAGAAGCGAGGGCATCATGGATTTCTTGTTCTCCACCGCCTGCCCGAATCTGAGGGCAAGCCGTACCCATATGTCGGTAGCTTTCCAGCCCCGTTCGCCCTTGGGCTCGTCGCGCAACATCTGCTGAACCTGGTTGAACACCACATCTGCCACCGGGTCGAGGTGGGGGCTTGATTCGCTCTGGGCGAGAATGTCTTCGAGGATGCGCGCGGCTTTGAGCGATCCTGGCGCGCTTTCGAGCTCTATGTATGCCCGTCCCAGATTCTCGTACATGCCGAAGTTGGTTTTTCTGAGCTGGTACCAGATTTTCTGGGCTTTGGCGCGATTCTTATCGAGATTATACGAAGCGATCCCGGCGCGGTAGCGCGCCCACGCTCCCTCGCGCCTGTTTTTGTGAGCTTGCGCGATGGTAAGGAAACGCTTGAGCGCCCCTTCATAGCACCCTTCTTCCATCAGCGCTTCAGGAACGTCGATGGTCGAGGTCACGGTTGGAAGCCCGCGCGTCTGGATCCTGATGCCGCTTATGGTAACGCCGGGGCCCATATTGCGGAACCCTATGGCCATGCCGGAGAGGGCGTGGCTGTCGTCGTAATAGAGGATTACCTGACGGTTGAGGTAGACCTTGATCGTCTGTCTCGTGCGCTCCACCATGAGGCGGTAGCGCCTGCGCGGTTCGAGCTGGATATATTCGTTGGACGCCACCTCCGAGTCGTTTTTGGTGAGGAAGGCCCGGGTGTTGCCGCTCGCGCCGAGGTGGATGCTGTAGCAGTCGAGATATCCCGGCCACGGCTTCGGCACGCTGGCGTTGAGGGCGATGGCGAATTCGCTGATAATGTTGTTCTGGCTGTTTTCCACCGGCTGGGCGATGAAATTTGCCGAGAGCCTGACGTCGCCCGTAAACTCCTTCGGCAGAAGCAGGTAGCTGTTTGCGTAACGGGCTGGCGCTTCATGGGTGGTTATGGCGTCTTTCTGAAAGCTCCACGCGCTTGCGCTGCCGTGCGGGAGAATCGAGACGCTGGCCAGTTCGTTGGTCCTTCGGTACGAGGTATGCCACTGGGTTTTGCCTTCAAGCCAGAAGCCGATGGCGGAATTGAACTGCGAAACCGATTTGAACCGTTCTTCCGGATCCGGGCTCATTGCCTGCATGGTGATGGCCGAGAGCTCCGGGGGGATGTCGCGGTATGGGGTGCGCTGCTCGGGAGGGGTTATCTCGCCGCGCTGTTTGATACCGAGCATCTTCTCAAGATCCGACTCCTCCACCGGAAGCTTCAGGGTCAGCACCTCGTATAGCATTACGCCGAGGGCGTAAATGTCAACCTGCTTGCCGAGGAGGCCGATATCGCCTGCCGCCTGTTCGGGAGACATGTAGGCGGGGGTTCCGAGAATATCCCCTTCGAGAGTCAGGGTGTTGCTGTCCGTGTCGTTCTCGTCCACGCTCTCGTCATCGTCGGTGATATTGATGATCGACTGGGTAATTGTCGAGTCTCCCGGCTCGGCTACAGTGATGTCGTCATCGCTCCGGTAGGGGCTCCCGCCCGAGAAACCGACGGAGGAAATATCGCTGTCCTGATCCTGCTTCAGGATTTTGGTCAGCCCCCAGTCGATAATGTATACCTCGCCGTAATTACCCACGAAAATATTTGAGGGCTTGAGGTCGCGGTGGAGATACCCTTTGGTGTGGGCGTAATGCAGGGCCTGGCAGACTTCGCGGATAACCTCGACGAGTTTGAAGAGGTCGAAGGCGGCCACAG